>JAEWCT010000334.1 GCA_023390485.1 Pseudomonadota bacterium | reverse complement strand
GTGACCACCGATCGCGACCGAAGCAATGGATTGCGGAAGGGTGCCCGGTCCGCCGACTTCGACAACATGATCGACACCTCGTCCGCCGGTGAGTTCGCGAATGCGGGTGCTCCACTCTGGGATGGCTTTGTAGTTGATCAGATGATCGGCGCCCAGTGCACGCGCGCGTTCGAGCTTTTCGTCGGATGATGATGTCACGATGACTTCGGCGCCCATCGCTTTGGCGATTTGCAGGGCGAAGATCGATACGCCGCCGGTTCCTTGTACGAGCACGGTGTCGCCGGCTTTAAGCTGACCGTCGACCACAAGGGCGCGCCATGCGGTGAGGCCAGCCGTCGTCAACGTTGCCGCTTCGGCGTGGCTGAAGCCCTTCGGGACGTGGGTGAACCAGGTCGCCGGACGGACGCCGGTTTCGGCCGCATAGCCATCAATGCCGTCGCCTGGCGTTGAGGAGAAATTATCGACCTCGGGCGGACCATCCTGCCAGAGCGGGAAGAAGCACGAGACGACACGGTCGCCGGCTTTGAATTCGGTAACGCCTTCGCCGACATCTTCGACGACACCTGCGCCGTCGGACATCGGAATTCGCCCGTCGTCGGCTTTTATTTTTCCGGAGGCGACGAGATAGTCGTGAAAATTTAGAGAATTCGCATGAATGCGAACGCGGATCTGACCTGGACCGGCCTTGCCTGGATCTGCCAGCTCGACGAGGGCAAGGTTGCCCAGTCCGCCAGGGGTGGTGATTTTGATCGCTTTCATGTCACGTGTCCCGTCTTCAAAGCGGCATCCTCCCAAGCATTCCGGCGCGCCGATGCGTTTCGCGTCATGCCGCAGAGTGTGCAGACATTGCGATGTTCTGATCAATGCGCTCTTTTGCGCCGCTGAGCGGGAACAATCGAATTAAAATTCGAAGTTCTGCAGGACAGATCAGCTCAGCGTTTGGCTTTCAAATCGGATGTCGTGAGGTCAGGAGCATGGCAAGAAAAATGGGAATGAGAGAGGGCCGCCGCTGGCTCGCCGGCGGCCCTTATCAAGTCAAGCGCCGATACCAAGCGCTATCGAGCCCGAGCGAGTCTCGACGCTATAAATTCCAAGAAAGGTCTCACCTTTGTGGATGCCGGTCGTTAGCAGGCCGTTTATCTCGAAAGTAAAACCTTCCGCCATTTCTTCTATGCGCGCGATCGATGCGTCTGTCGCATCACCCTCAAGAACGAAGTGAACCTGTTCGCGTTCAGGATCAGCCAGCGCAGACCGCAGAGCCGGTTTGTCGGGACCGTCGACGATCTTGAAGATTTTTCTGGTCATGACTGACACTCCGAAAAAATGCCGCCCTTTCTTTCAACTGAATTCATCAGCCGGGGTTCCTCGCAAATGCGCGCGGTTCGGTCCTCAGCGAGCTTCAGCCGTTCGCGACCTTTCGAGTTCTGAAGGCGTGGCCGGCGGCGGTCCGAAGATATTCTTCGCGCGTCGAACCTTGCCTGACTCCTCGGGGGGAATTCGATCGACGATCTCAACGTCGATGTGGATCACATTAGCGAGACCTTCGGATGTCACAGACTGCTGAACATATTGACTGAGCTTTTCAGCGGATAACGTTTCCCCCGGCTGCGGCGCGGCCCGCAGCACGAAGCGGTTAACCCCGGTCTGAAGGAATTGATGCTCGGCAAGCTTCGTCTCGTTGTGGAGGGCGAGAAGAAAGACGTAGTACGGGAGGTCACGTATTTCGCCGTTGACGTTAACCCAGAACTGATCCTTCGCGCGGCCTTGGACGGCCTGGATGAGAGGCAGAAGGCTGCCGCATTCGCACGGTGTTGCGCTGATGGTGACGATGTCGTCGACCTCGTAGCGGATGATCGGCTGAGCAAGATTATAGAGGTTGGTCAAAAGCACCTTAGCCCCAGGGCTGCCGGTTGGAACGGGCTTGCCGTTGGCGTCGACGACTTCGAGGTAAGCGAGTTCGTCGTTGAGGTGGCTGCCATGCGTCGTCTGGCATCCGCAGGTGAGCGCCATGCATTCGGCCATGCTGTAGACATTGGTAATGTGGACGCCGAAGGCCTTTTCGACGCGTTGCGCGATGGGCTCGGGAAGCGGTTCGCTTATGTTGGTCATCTGTTCGAGATCGCCTCGGAGCTTGAGGCGCCCGGCTTGAAGTTCGCGGGTGATCGTCTCGAGCGCGCTCGTGTAGCCGGTGATGAAGTTCGGCTGAAATTCATTGAGCTTCTGGACGAGCACATCGGGCGGGTCGAACACGGAAAGGCGCTGCAACTTGAGGAAGCGGCGAGCGCGGTCGGGGAAGTAGTTGAAGAATGTGCTGCTCGGGTAGAAGCCGGGCTTTTGCGTGATGATGGAAAAGCGCGCTGGATTGAACAGGCGCTGAAGATGCGGAAGGAACCGGCGGCTGACTTTCTTGCCGCGAGCAAACTGCGCGGCAAAGGTCGTCAGGATCGCAGGCTTGTCTTGAACAATGATGGCCGGCTGGCCTTGGCTTCCCGAAGTATGGCAGACGGCGAATTTGTCTTTGTAGTAGTAGCCGACGTTGGCCGGGTCGTTCATGAAGGCTTCAATGTCGGCACGGCGAAGGTCGCGGTCCGTGAAAATATCGTCGAGGTTAGCCATCATGCCGACCTTCGTAAGCGTCGGAAGATCGGTGATGGCGCATGTCTTCAGGTCGATGCCCCGGAACTGCTTCCGATAGTACGGGGAATTGTCGTAGGCATATTGAAGGAGCTTACGGAAGCGCGCCTCCTTGGCTTTTGCCCTACGTTCGAGGTCTTGGGGACGAGGGGGCAGCAGTGAACGGATGGCGAGGGCCAGCTTCAACTGATCGTAAGCGGCTGTGAGAAATCCTCTCATCAGAGATATGCCTTTGCGATGGTTTCAGTGTTCATAGATCCGTCGTGCCCGTAAGTGGAAGGGACGCAAGCAATCTTCGCCGGGCATGACGGCAAGCGAATCATCACAGAAATCACTGACGCGTCCTGCTTTTTCAAGGCATGCTCGCCGATGCTTTTTGTCGGCGGGGCCGGGTTGAAGCGGTTCAGTTCGTTTTCGGTGGGCCTCCCGGATGGAGGCCGGGCAGCGGGCCAGGTAGTGAAGCTTCCGCCTCGGCCTGAAGTTCCGCTTCATGGCGCTTCAAGTAAACAAAGATCACGACCGCAATGGCTGCGGCAATTATCAAACCGATAACGCCGGCCGGTCCCTGCAGCTCGTGAATACCCCGGCCTAGGGTGTAGGCGGATATTCCCACGATGCTTGCCCAAATAAGTCCGCCGAGCGCGTTGGCGATGAGAAAACGAGGCCAGGCCAAGCGATTGATGCCGGCCAGTAACGCCGCGAGGAACCTCAGAACGGCGAAAAAACGGCCGAAGAAGACGATTTTGCCGCCGTACTTCTGGAAAAGATATTGACCGAGTTTTATGCGGCCCTCGGTCAAGCCGACGTAGGAACCAAACTTGACGACCAGCGGATATCCGAATTCCCGGCCGATGAGATAGCCGATGTTATCGCCGACGATGGCTCCGATGGTTGCTGCGGCAATAACCATGGCTATGTTGCCGTCATGGGTCGCCGCGTAGACCGACGCCAGGATCAGTACTGTTTCGCCCGGCAACGGAATCCCTACGCTTTCGAGCCCGACGATGATGGCAACCGTCCAGACGCCGTATGTCTGAAATAGGTGGTGCAGCTCTTCTGGCGAGATCAAAAAGCCATTCCTTCTTCGCAAACGGAGCAAAAGTCCCCTCATCGTCACGTCGCTAATGCGGGATCATCGCGCCAATAATCAAGACGGACAGGTGGGGACGAGCACTGCGTCCGTGGAATAGCGAAGCAACTGCCAGAGGGGAATGGTTAGCGAAAGGTCAAAGTTCCCACGGCCGGATTGGGAGCCTGTTCAACCGATGTGGCGGTGCAATATACGATCAACCATTGCGGCAAATAGAGCCAGTCGTTCCGCTTGCGGATTTGAAAGTCCGATTTCAAAGATGGGATATGTTCTGGTTGCCTAAAGACAAATGGGCGGGTCGATCGCTATCGGGGCTTTCCACTGGCGCCGGTGGGGACGCGGCATTTCGGCTCTTTTGTATGCCGGAATTGTCGGTTTACCGGGCGCCCAATCATCAGCAACTGACCGCGCGGGCACGCTTTCATTTGCGTCGTGCAAATTGGCAGCGGATCGCAACTCCGGTTGCCGATATTCAAGCTTATATTTTCGATCCGGACCGTAGGGAGCCGTTGGGCACCGTGCTCGTCGTCCATGGCTGGACGGGCGAGGCTTCATTCATGACGGCCATCGCCGAACCCATACGGCGGGCTGGATATCGCGTCGTTCTGTTCGATTTGCCGGCACACGGTTTGAGCGGCGAGCACTCGACCAATCTCATTGTATGTGCGCGCGCAACGGCAATCATTGGCCGTCACTTCGGTCCGCTCAGCGCCATTGTTGCGCATTCGTTTGGCGGCATGATTTCGCTTGTTGCAGTCGAGGGGCACGCGCCGATGCCGCACGCGCTCGCAGTGCCGCGCGTCGTGCTCGTTGCGAGTCCCAATCGGCTTTCGAAGGTCACGGGCGAGTTCGGCGAGCATTGGGGATTGGACAGTGCGGGGCGCCGCGCGTTCGAGGCGCGTCTCGAACGCGTTTCGGGTCGCCCACTTTCGTT
>JAEWCT010000307.1 GCA_023390485.1 Pseudomonadota bacterium | reverse complement strand
ATCCAGCACCCGAGTCTCGACCGTTCGTTTCACAGAGTTCATTGGCACTCTCGGTGGCCCAAAATACAAGCCGACGACTTCACGCCTCCATACTCTTGATAACCGAACCGAGTCGTACGTTCCGCATGCTGCTGTGGCGACCGCTCAACCTCAAATCAGATCGTATCGCCGTTGCTACTTTGACGTAAGTCAAGAAAGAACGCAACTGACCAAAGCCGGACATTTGCGGCCTCCGGCAGCTTGGTGCAGCGAGATCGCCTGCGTTTGCGTAGATTGGGATTCCAACTTCGTTCGGTCTTCGCCCGCTTGGCTTGACCGGGTCATCTGGAGTTTTGAATTGCCATTTTTCTCGAGATAACGGAGCGGCGACGGAACGCGCCGCTTCAGGTGAACGCGGGTAGGGCCATCACAAGTCCACCTCGAAAATCTCCTGTGTGCTGCCCATGCGCGGCTAAGCGCTATGACCGACCTTGTCGTTTCGGAGATGATTTCGGAAGTGAGCGAACCGGACTGGGCTTCTTGCGTTCGGTCTCCTTGATGACATCCACAAATGCCCGCAAGCTCGTCGGGACGAGCCGGTGACTTGGATAGTAGAGGCAATGGCCTGCAAAGGTCGGTGTCCACTTCAAGAGAACCGGTACTAGTCGCCCATCGTGAATGTCTTGTGCGGCTGCATCTTTCCAGACGTATGCGATACCCAGTCCCTTGACCGCCGCTTCGACCATCAATCCCATGTGGTCGAGCGTTATCGGGCCCGAGACATCAACCTCGATTTCCTTGTCGCGATAGACAAGCTCCCAGCGATATATTTTTCCGCTTGGCAAGCGAAAGCGGATGCACCGATGTCTGATCAGGTCATCTGGCGTTTTCGGATTACCGTATTTCTCGAGATAGATGGGTGAAGCGACCGCCACGAACTGACCCGTTCCGCCGAACGCGATCGCAATCATGTCCTGCGGAACAGTTTCTCCGAGACGTACGCCGGCATCGAAGCCCTGCGCCACGATATCGATCAATTCTCCTTCGGTTACGAGGTCCAGATGAATGTCCGGATAGCGCTCAAGGAATGTCGGTACGATTTCTTGCATCAACGCTCTGACTGCGCTCTCGGCGGCATTTATGCGCAGCTTGCCGGACGGCCGTTCTCGAAAGGTGTTGACGCCGTTGAGGGCGACCTCGAGGTCATGCAGCACCGGTGTAAGGCTGCGAAAGAGTTGGTTGCCGGCCTGCGTTGGGGCGACGCTTCGGGTCGTTCGATTGAAAAGCCGCAAGCCAAGTCGCTCCTCCAGCGATCGCATCATGTGGCTGAGCGTAGATGCGGACAATCCAAGTTCATCGGCCGCCGCGCGAAAACTCGCATGCCGGACGATCGCCGCAAAGGCCGAAAGCTCGTTGAGACTTGGTCGTTGTTTCATGGCAATTCGCCAGTAAGCTATGCCGATTTAGCTATATAGACCAGCAATTCCTTCCCGGCTACGTATCTGGCCAAGGACGGTTCGAGCGCGAGTTTGCGTGTGACCGACCGTAGCGAGACAAACCACACCGGATGGCGGACCATGGCCAAAGCATGCATCACGGGTCTTCTGATCTCATCATTCTTTCTGGCCGCTCCCATGACCGCATCTTATGCAGAAGGCGTCGCGGCGCCGGTCTACGACAAGGAAGTTCGATCGATGGAAGCTCAAAACAAGGCGGCCGTGGAGTCCACGCTTCAGGCTTGGATGGCAGGTGACGGCGGCGCGCTTCAGCCGCTTTTGTCTGATGACATCGGCTGGACGATCGTGGGCAATTCGGCCGTCGCGGGCACGACGCACGGGCGACAGGAGCTCATGGCGAAGGTGCTTGTCCCCTTCGGCGCGCGCTTTTCGCAATCTTCGGATCGCTTCAAACCTCGTGTGATCCACGGTGTCTACGCTGATGGAGATGCCGTCATCGCTCACTTCCTGGGTGCCGGCACCACCAATGACGGACGGCGATACGAAAACAGCTATGTGTGGTTGCTGACAATGCGGGACGGAAAAGTCGTCCGAGCGACAGCGTTCTTCGACAGCATCGCCTTCAACGAGCTGTGGGAGCAGACGCGTCCGGCGGCAAACTGATCCCAGCGGTCAACCGTTGCGCGTCGGACCAAGCGACGTCGCGATAGATCAAAAATCTCCGATGCGCCAGGCCGTGACGTTTTGTCTTCGGCGCGGCGTCTTTTGGGGACGACCGATGAAGCGGCGTCACGCGGCGCATTTCGTGGCCCCGTGCCTCTATTGATTGAAGAAGAGAAACATATGAAGACATGGTTCGTTACCGGCGCGTCGCGAGGCTTCGGCGCCTTGTTCGTCAAGCAGGCGCTCGGGCGCGGCGACAACGTGGTTGCAGCCGTGCGCGACCCTCGAGTCGCCGCGGCCCGTCTTGGTGAGCACGAGAATCTGCTCATCGTGAAACTGGATGTTACCGACGAGGCTGAGGCCAAGACGGCCGTCGCAAGGGCGATCGAGCACTTCGGGAGGATCGACGTTCTCATCAACAATGCCGGCTTTGGCGTGCTCGGCGCCATCGAGGAGATCTCGGCGGACGAAGTTGAAGCGATCTATCGCACGAACATCTTTGGCCTGCTGGCGGTCACACGCGCGGCGCTTCCGCAGCTCCGGCGCCAACGGTCGGGACACATCATCAACATCTCGTCGATCGGCG
>JAEWCT010000265.1 GCA_023390485.1 Pseudomonadota bacterium | reverse complement strand
ATGCAGAGACCCTGCGGCAGGTTGTTGATCGCCGCATCGACGCGCGCATATTGAACGGCCAAGCTTTCCTGCGCCGCCAGGAGTTTCGCGATCATCGATTGGAAGGCGCGAGCAAGCGTGCCGATCTCGTCAGCCCGAGAGAGCGTTGTGTCTCCCAGTGAGTAGCTCAGCTCACCGCCCTCGCGAATACGCAATGCGTTGACGCTAAGCTTCCGCAACGGACGGACGACGGAATAGTGAGCGAGTGCAAGCGCAAGCATGACGATGAGCAACGTACCCACAGTCAGCGCCGTGATGATGATGTTTAATTCGGAAGCTTGCTCATTCTGTGCCTGGGCCAGCGTATCTCGAGATTCACCACCGAGAATGTTCGTCAGCCGGTTCAATTGCGAAAGCGTGTCGTCGAGCGCCGCCTCGAAGCGAAGATCGAGCATCCCGTCCACGCGGCGCTTCTTGTCGCCGGAAAGTATGGCATCGCGGATCTCATACGCCGTCACTTCGACGTGTTGGAGTTTGCCGCGAATGACATCGCAATCCTGCGCACGCGTCGGGAAATTAACTGCAACAGCGTGCAACCATTGGCGCACGGACGCGATCTGATTGGCGATCTCGTTGACAGCAGCGCGTGCCGCGTCTGGATCGGATGCAGCCATGCCCTTGTAGGTCGCTAGGCCGATATTGTTCAAAGCGGTCTTGGCTTCAGCCAATGCGAGGCGAGCCGGAGCAACTCGCTCGACCAGCGTCCGATTGACGTGATCGAGATTTTGCGCGCCCTGCAAGACATACCAATTGGCGAGCGCCGATAGCGACCCCAGGGTGACGATGAGCATCGCAGCTTTTGCAGCGATGCCAAAAAGAATTGTGGTGTTCAATTTCATGGGACGACTGCGCAGTTGGGTTCGGCAGGGAATTATGCGAAAAGGGTTTGCGATTCCCTAATACCTTGAAAAGGCGTCGAATTTTCGCACTATCGTGACAGTTTGATGACAAGCTGCGGCATCGAAATCTGGGCACTGGCCGAGCTTGCCAAATGTCGGCGGCCGCATTTCCGCCAACGCGTCGCAAGTGCAAATTTTATCGCGGCGACATGTGATAAGCGATGACGAGCAGGCTCGTCAGGACCGAGGAAAACAAACCGGCGAAACCGCCGATCCAGGCCGGTGAAGGTTCGTGAACCAGCGTTGCTACGACAAAGCCGGCGAGGCTCCCGGCAAAAGATGAAACCACCGCGAAAATGAAAACGGATGTCGGCAACGCCTCCTCGTATTCCCCGACTCCGATGCCTTGCTCGACGAGCGTATTCCGCGCCACTGCTCCCGCGATCGTGCCAGAGAGGCCTGAGAGAACCGCAAGAAGAGCGTTGGGCTCCATCGCATTGCCGAACGCCATGCCCAACAGGGCCCCGACGACCGTGCCGACAATAAGAACTACCAGCAAGCTCACCATCGTTATACCGGCCACGTTCCACCTCTTCCGCAATATGCGCATGTCAGCAGGGCACGTTGCGCTCGCATCGCGAAACGTAGCATTAACGAGCTAAGCCGGCGCGGCGATTGCGAAAGAGGTCCACACGAGCGCAACAAAGTCTAAAGACGCTTCGAAAAATTTGAAAAGCCTTGGCGTTGATCCCCTACTTGAACAATCGCAAGGCATCTTCCGGGAGCACGGGACCCGAAATCTCAATAGGCACGAACGACGCCTTTGACGCCACGTCTTCCGCCGACAGCATGATCTGGCCGACCTTCGTCGAAAGTTCTTGCAGCGGCGCGGCGTAGACGAGCCGTCCGATACCGCACCACAAAATGGCACCCATGCACATGCAGCAAGGCTCGCCCGAAGTGTAGAGCGTCGTACCCTCGAGCATGTCCGGGCCGTGAGTTGAGAGAAAGGCCCGGATCGCAACCATCTCGCCGTGAGCGGTGGGGTCGCGATCGGCCCGCGTGCGATTATGACCGCGCGCAAGAACCTCTCCATTTTTGACAATGACGGCGCCGAACGGAAACTCGGCTTTGGCCGCTTCCTCGATCGCGAGCTTCATGAAGCGCGCATCGTCCGGCATCACTGGCGTCTGACGCGCCTGAGAATCGTTCGAGCCGGCAATTGCCGTTGCGACGAGCGTTAATCCGCCTTGCAGCACCGTGCGCCGATGCATTCTTGCCCCCCATTTTCCGACACTGGTCCTCGGGACCCTTTCCTTTATTCCCCGGTCACGTCCCCGAAGAGCGAACCACAGGTAGATTCACTTTACCAAAAATTAAAGCTGTCGAATGCGGCAAGCCGCAAGAAGCAACGGGGCCCGGCTTGGGGGGTAAGCCGGGCCCCTGCTATCGCAAGCAGCGCGTTGGGTGGGTGAGGGACGGCGCTCGCTAACGACAAAGCGGATCCGCCTAACGTGAGAGACCAATGCCGATAGGGCCATGGATCCGCTTGGCAAAATATGTTTTGCGCCCGTTGAATCATTGGTACCACTCAGCCCGGCGGTCTAAGGTCAATGATCATTCGCTAGGCCGGATGGCCTATTGCGCTGCCAGAAAGGTTCCCGGCGAGGATTGCGCCCTTGCGCCTCCTGCGGCGCGTCGGAAATCCCGCTTGATCTTCGTTCGGATTACGTTGGAGGCTCTATTCGTTTGGCAGAAACAATCGAGATCCGATGCGTCGTATTTCATTGAAGGTTCTGATTGCAGCGGCGATCTCCGTCGTATCGCTTTTGCTGACGATTGCCATATCCTATGTCAGCGGACACGACGCCGTCAGCCGCCTCGAGCTTGAGATCGGACAGTCGCTCGCTCTGTTGGCTGACGAAATGCAAGACAAGCTTGATCGCGCCATGTTCGAGCGGCTTCAGTCTCTCGACAACATGGCGGCCATCGGCAAGATTCTTCAAAAGACGGACACGCCCGAGGCCTTGCGCGCCTCCCTCGAACGATTTCAGGGCGCGTATTCGGATTATTCCTGGATCGGATTTGCCGATCACAATGGAAAAATTCTGAGTGCCACGCACGGCGAATACGAAGGACTAAACGTCAGCAATCAGCTTTGGTTCAAGAAGGGCGTTCAGCAGCCCTATGTGGGAGACGTCAAGCTCCCGGCTGAACCACCGCGTGAGGGACACTCAACGTCGGACTTTATCGATCTCGCGGTCCCGATTTCTGATGCGGATTCGAATGTCGGCGTCCTCGGCGCCACCTTGAGCGCCGACTGGGCGGAAGAAGTTCGCGACACACTACTTGGCAGCATGAAGGATGCGATCCCGGCGGACGTCATTGTCCTCAACGAAGCACGGCAGGTTCTATTCGGCCCGGATGACATAACAGGGAAAACATTGGATCTGCCCAGCATCCGCGCCGCGCGCCCGGGCAACGCGAGCTTTGCCGTAGAACAGTGGCCGGACAACACGTCATACGTAACGGGATTTTCCAAAAGCGACGGCTACAGGTCCTATCCCGGCCTGCGCTGGATTGTTCTGGTACGCGAGGATCAGAGACTTGCATTCGCGCCTGTCAGAAGTTTGCAGACGAATATCCTGATCTGCGGCGGCATCGTTGCAGGACTTGCGGCCCTCTTGGCTTGGATACTCGCAGGCAAGCTCTCGCGACCGCTGCTGCACCTCGCCGATACCGCCGAGGGCCTGCGGCGTGGCCAGAAACTCGAATTTCCTCAGGTCGGCGGCTACGAAGAAGCGCGCATTCTGTCCAAGTCTCTGCGCTCGCTCGTAACGGAACTCGATGCACAACGGACTTCTCTGGCGACAGCAAACCAGTCTCTCGAAAGTCAGGTGCGCGAACGAACGCAGCGCCTAGCCGAGCAAAATGTCGGCCTCGAGCGCGCCAAGGCCGATGCCGAACTCGCGACCGAAGCCAAGTCCCGCTTTCTTGCGGCGGCAAGCCATTACCTGCGCCAGCCCTTGCACGCATTGACA
>JAEWCT010000258.1 GCA_023390485.1 Pseudomonadota bacterium | reverse complement strand
CGGCAGGCCCTGGCTGTCGGCGACCTCTTCGAGCAACGGCTTCAGCTGCATCAGCTCGCGGCGCGGAGCGGCTTCGGAAACGCCGCCGAATTGCAGCGACGAATTGCAAAACTGAATGGCGCGATCGAGCGAGGCGATGAGTTTCGGCACGAAGCGCTGCACGGTCGGGTCGGGGAGATCGACAAGCCGGTCCGAGATCAGCTGTGCGTTTGCGAGCATGTTTCGCAGATCATGATTGATCTTGGACACGGCCATGCCGAGTTGAGCGAGGCGGTTCTTCTGGGCGAGCAAACTCGCGAGCTGCCGCTGCATGCTCGCAAGCTCGCGTTCGGCGACGCCGATCTCATCGCTGCGCCCGGTATCCGGCATGATGCGGCTCTGGTCTTCCGGGTTTTCCGCGAAGTGCAGCATGTTGCTGGTGATGCGCGTCAATGGTTTCACGAACAGACGGCTCAGCGCGAAGTAAACGACGACCGCGGTCAGCAACGACAGAATGATCGATAGCCAGAGGATGTTCATGCCGTAGCGGATCATCGCCGCCTTGAGAGGCGCTTCCGGAATGACGATCTCGATCAGGTTGGCGTTATCGGGACCGCTGTGGCCGATGACGCGAATGGTGCGGTCGCTCGAGAGAAGCGTCGTCACCGCGTCCTTGGCCTGTTGAAGCCGCGTCGTCAGGCTGTCCCAGAAGTTGTCGGGCTCGGGCGGCAAATAGTAGACGTAATCGATATTGAGATCGCCTTCGGGCGGGAACACCATGCGGCGCTCGCCTTCGGTGCGCGATGCGATTGCCCGTACTTGCGCGGTGCGGAGGAGATCGGCGCGAAGCGCGGACGGGATCTGCCCGCCTGGGAAAGCATCGGATGTGAGAGCTGCAAGTTGCGCAGCCGTCAGCCGCTCTTGCAACCAAGTCACACGATAACTCGCAATGGACGGGAGAAAGATCAGCGCTTCGGCGAGGAGCACGAACGCGGCTGTCAGGATAATCAGCTTTGCGGGGAGGCCGCGGCGTTCCCAGAAGCGCGAGATGGCACGCCACGGCGCGCCGGCGAGAGAGGTCTTCGCCGTCCGTTCGCCAGTCTTTGGATTGCTATCGTTGGTAATCGCGCGCTGCACCGGGATCGAGCTTCTCCATTGGCGGAGATCATTAACCGAGCTTTGCCAGTAACGCGATGATTTTGCGCAAAAAGGGGTTACTCGGAGTTGTTGCAAAGTAACGGAATGCCGCTTTCTTATTGATCTCCGAAAGCGTCGGATAGGGCGAAATCCATTCGGTCATCGCCTTTATATTATGGCCTTTAGATATGGCGAGCGACCACATCTGAATCAACTCGCTAGCGCCGGCTCCGACGATGCCTGCGCTCAAGATTTTCCCGTTTTTCGATGTGATGACCTTAACGTGCCCGTCGGTCTCGTGTTCGATCTCAGCCCGGTCATTCTCGTGATAGGGCCAGCGAAGCACATTTATCCGGCCGAATTTGGCGCGGGCCTCGGTTTCGCTGAAGCCGACGGTCGCGAGTTCCGGATCGGTGAAGACAACCCGCGGTGCGAGGTTGGACTTGGCCTTCGCGGGCCAGCGAAAGAGTGATCTCCGCAACACGACCTTGGCATGCTCGGCGGCTACGTGAGCGTATCTCGCAGCGCCCGTCGCGTCGCCAATCGCAAAGACCCGGCTGTTGGTCGTTCGCAATCCGCCGTTAACTTTGATGGCGTTCTGCGCAACCCTTATGCCTGCAGCATCGAGGCCCAGATCGGCGATGTTGGCCTTGCGTCCGGCGGTGATGAGCACCGCGTTGCCTTCGATGGTTTCCGGCGCGCCATCGGTTTGAAGTTCGACGGCGATTTTTTCGGAGGTTCCCGAGACGCGCTTTATGTGCACGCCTTCGCGGATGACGATGCCTGCGCGGGAGAGGCGCGTCAGCAGCACGACTGCAAGCTCGGGGTCTTCGTCTCCGAGCGCGTGGGCTTTGTCGAGCACGGTGACGCGTGAGCCGAGACGGCGGTAGGCTTGCGCCAGTTCGAGGCCGGTCGCTCCGGCGCCGATGATGATGAGATGCGGAATAAGGGTCTTTTGCTCGAAGATTGTTTCGTTCGTGAAATAGGGAACGTCCGCCAGGCCGGGAATAGGAGGGATGACGGGAGATGAGCCGGTGGCGATGACGAACCGGTGTGCGGAAATCCGGTAGTCGCCTGCCGCAACCGTCGCGCGGTCGATGAATTTCGCCGTTGCGGCGATGACGCGGATGCCGAGGCCAGTGAGACGCTCGACCGACGAATTCGGAGAAATTTTTGCGGCGACGTCCTCGATGTAATGGTTGACCGCCGCGTGGTCGATCAGGGGTTCGACGCCGCGGACGCCGAACAGCGATGCCGTGCGCATGGCGTGCGCGTGTTTGCCGGCGACCAGCAGCGCTTTTGACGCTATGCCTCCATAGTTAAGGCTGTCGCCGCCCATTTTATGTTTTTCGATCAGCACCACGCGCTGGCCGAACGCGGCCGCGGCCGTGGCGAGCGCCAAGCCACCGGCGCCTGCACCAATGATGCAAATATCAGTTTCGATCTTTTGGCTCTGAGGGGTCTCTTCGGCCGTGTCCTTGGGCATAAGGCGGAATCCAGAAAATGGAATTGGGTTGGACTTGTGCTGCGTCCGGCGAAAACAGACGCGGTTCTCTGTTCCAACGGCGTGATCGGCGTAGTTTAATATGCTGCGGACGCTTTTGATGCCGGAGATCTGCCGCTATCCCCTGCTAGCAAGCGCGCAGGGGATCGGAGATGTCATTTCTCGCCAAAAATCCTCAGGGCGGCGGCCGCAGCCGCAATTCCTGCGGTGTGCCGTGGAGCGGTCAGGTTCCGCCTCGTTGACTTGGCACATGGGCCCGACTATAAGGGCGCGAATTCCCGAGATATCTGCACTCTGCCGGGGTCTTGAGCCGCGGGCGATGTGTATTGGTAAGTCTCGGATAAATAAGCAATATGCCGGTCGTCCGTCGCTGGATGCGGCTCTTTAAGAGACTTGGACGGAGAGTTCCGTGAAGCGCACATATCAACCGAGCCGCCTTGTTCGCAAGCGCCGCCACGGATTTCGCAAGCGTATGCTGACGGCTGGTGGTCAGAAGGTTCTGGCACGCCGTCGTTCGAAGGGCCGTAAGCGTCTTTCGGCCTAGTCAGGTCTAGCGCCAAGGCCCCGCTGTCGCATTGTCGCGGCTTTGGAGGCTGTCATTCCGATCCTGCCCACGCTCAAGGCGCGCTCCGAATTTCTGGCTGTGCGCGGCGGCCGGCGCTCATCGACGCCGGCATTTCTGATTGAAATGCGTCAACGGCCCGACGTCATCAGGTGCGCCGGCGAGGGTCCGCGCTTCGGGTTCACAATTACGAAAAAGATTGGTAACGCCGTTACCCGTAACC
>JAEWCT010000212.1 GCA_023390485.1 Pseudomonadota bacterium | reverse complement strand
GAACTGGCAGGAGGTCATGCGGAAGCCCAACGTTCTGGCGTCCGCGATCCGGGGCCATCTCGAAGCGGAAAACGCCTATACGAAAGCGATGCTTGCCGACACGGAAGAGCTGCAGGCAACGCTCTTTGCCGAGATGAAGGCGCGTCTCAAGGAAGACGACCGGCAAGTTCCCCAGCCGCATGGGCCATTCGAATACTTCCCGCGCTTCGTCAAAGGCGGGCAATACGCTCAGCTCTGCCGCATTCCGCGCGGCGGCTCGGTGGACGACGCGCAGGTTCTTCTCGACGGCAACACGGAAGCTGAAGGCAAAGGCTACTGGGATCTCGGCGCGACCGCCCACTCCGGTGATCACAAGCTGCTCGCCTACGCCACCGACGACAAGGGTTCAGAACTCTACACCGTCCGCGTTCGCGATCTCACGACGGGCAACGACCTCGCCGACGAGATTCCCGACACGCATGGCGGCCTCGAATGGTCGAACGACGGGAAGACGCTGTTCTACATCAAGGTCGACGAGCACCAGCGGCCGCTGTTCGTCTACAGCCACGAACTCGGAACCCCCACCTCCGAAGACAAGCTCGTCTACGCCGAATCCGATTCCGGCTTCTTCGTCGGACTCTCGTCAACGCAATCGCGGAAGTTCATCGTCATCGACATTCACGATCACGAGACGAGCGAAGTCCGTCTCATCGATGCCACCAATACCGGCGCAGGTCCGAGGCTTGTCGCGCCTCGCCGCGTCGGACACCAATACAGCGTCGAGCATCATGGGCCGCGTCTCGTCATCGCGACGAACTCGGACGCGGCGGAAGATTTCCGCATCGTGACGGCGCCTGTCGAAAATCCGGAAGAAGAAAACTGGCGGGAGATTGTCGCCCACAAGCCCGGGCGGCTGATCATCGATGTCAGCGTGTTTCAAGACTACATGGTGCGGCTCGAGCGTGAAGAGAGCCTGCCGCGCATCGTCGTCACGCCGCTGAAGCCAGAGGGCGACACATTTCTCGACCTCTCCGGCGAGCACACCATCGCCTTCGACGAAGAGGCTTATGCCCTCGGCCTCAGCTCCGGTTATGAGTTCGAGACAACGCGCATCCGCTTCACCTATTCGTCGATGACGACGCCGGCGGAGACATACGATTACGACATGGCGACGCGCGAGCGGACCTTGCGCAAGCGCCAGGAAATTCCGAGCGGGCACAATCCGGCGGATTACGTGACGCGACGTCTCCTCGCTCCGGCGCCGGACGGCGAACTGGTTCCCGTCACCTTGCTCTACAAGAAGACGACGCCGCTCGACGGTTCGGCGCCACTCTTCCTCTACGGCTATGGCGCGTATGGCATCGCGATGCCGGCATCGTTTTCGACAGGGCGGCTCTCGCTCGTCGACCGGGGCTTCATCTTTGCGATCGCGCACATTCGCGGCGGCAAGGATAAGGGTTATCGCTGGTACACCGACGGCAAGATGAAGAAGAAGAAAAACACCTTCACCGATTTCATCGCCGCGGGCGAACATCTGATTTCGGAAGGCTTCACGCAGCGCGGCCGCATCGTCGCCAACGGCGGATCGGCGGGCGGGATGCTGATGGGCGCAATCGCCAACATGGCGCCGGATCTTTTCCTCGCGATCATCGCCGACGTGCCGTTCGTCGATGTACTGAACACGATGCTCGACAAGGACCTGCCGCTCACTCCGCCCGAATGGCCGGAATGGGGCAATCCTCTCGCCAGCAAAGAGGACTTCGATTACATCCGCAGCTATTCGCCCTATGACAACGTCGCGGCGAAAAACTATCCGCACATCCTGGCGCTCGCCGGCCTCACCGATCCGCGCGTGACCTATTGGGAGCCTGCGAAGTGGATCGCCAAGCTCCGGCGGCTCAACACCAGCGACAGGCTCGTGCTTCTCAAGACCAACATGGGTGCGGGCCACGGCGGCGCATCAGGCCGCTTCGATGGCCTCAAGGATACGGCCTTCAACTACGCGTTCGCCGTGAAGGTGGCCGGTCTCACTTGCTGATTACGGGTAGACGGGCGATGGCCCGGATGCCCGGTCGTCCCCGCCATCTGATTTCCGTCTCGGGCACGGCCAGCTCAAGCTCGGGCCAGCGTGTCAGCAACGCCTCCAGCGCGCACTTGCCTTCGATCCGTGCGAGCTGATGACCGAGGCAGAAATGGATCCCGGATCCAAAGGCGAGATGGCGGTTCGGGCGGCGGTCGAGATCGAGCACCTCGGGGTGTTCGGACTCCGCCGGATCCATGTTGGCGGCCACGATCATCGCCATGATTTTGTCGCGGGCCGGCAAGCGGACACCGCCAAGTTCAGTATCCTTCCGGATATAACGTGGTTTTGAAAACTGTACCGGTGAGACGAAGCGTAAGAACTCTTCAATTGCGAGATTAATACGGGACCAATCCTTTTCGAGCCAATCGCGCCGCTCGGGATTGTGGAGGAGTTCGAGTACCGATCCGCTGATCAGGTGCGTCGTCGTCTCGGTGCCGGCGCCGAGCAACAGGAACACCATCGAGACCATCTCGTCGCTGCTGATCCTGCCGCCCTCCTTTTCGACGCGGACAAGTTCGGCAATCAGACCTTCGCCGCCGTTTTTGCGCGCGACATCGAGCTGCCCTTCGAGATAGCGCTTCATGGAAATCATGGCCGGGATCAACCCGAAAAAGCCCATGACATTGGTGAGCCGTGTAAAACTATTGGTCCATGCCATGAAGCGCGGCCGATCTGCCTGAGGCAGCCCCAGTACTTCGCAAATAACTGCGAGGGGGACACGCCGCGAATAACGATCCACGACATCGGCGGGGCTGCCGTCTGCGAAGAGGTCATTCGCCAACGTGTCCGTGATGGCACGAATGCGCGGCTCCATGCCGAGGATGGCGCGACGGCGGAAGGCTTCATCAACGATTTCCCTGAGCCGCGTATGGTCCGGCTCGTCCATCGTCAGCATGTTGTTTGAGACAGAGCGGACGACGCGGGGCATCCACCAACGGAGACCTGCGACTGTTCCGCCATTCTTCCTAAGCGTGAACGTCTCGTTATCCTTCAGAACGCGACCGGCAAGCTCGTAAGTGGTCGTGATCCAGACTTTGCCGACGATGGGAAAATGCGTCTCAACGACGGGCCCCATGGCGCGCAGCCGAGCAACAGCCGAGGCTGGATCGCGAAAAAATTCCTGGCTTGTGAAGTCGATCTTCATTTTCGAGCTCCGCGCCTGCACGATCTTCGGGCGGTTGGTCGAGGTATGCGCTTCGGATGCCGGAATAATGACATTCAACGGCCATAACGTCGTCCCGCAGCAGGCAGGCGCATCACATACGGCAGAAGCTTCTACCCAAAAAAAGGCCCGCACTGGGCGGGCCGTCGAAGTCAAAGACTTGCAAGAAAAAAGTCCCGCAGATCGCGGGCCTTTCGTTTCAGGAAGCAGCGCTAGGCTGCAACCAACTCCAAGCCGCTTGACCGTTCACTGCGCTATGGAAGGGAGCCCTTTCGCCTTGTCCCAGTTCTTCGCGTCCTTGAGATTTTTAATTCCGCCCACGTTCGCGGACGTAAAATCTGCGTTCACGAGGTTCGCCCCGCTCACGTTGGCGCCTTCGAAGCTGGAACCGCCGAGTTCGGCGTCATCCAAGTTTGCTCCGGTCAGGTCCGCATCTTTGAGGGAAGAGAATTCGATCAGAACGCGATGCATGTTCGCGCCGCGGAACGATGCGCCGTCGAGCGTTGAATTCCGAAAGGTTCCCCGCATCAGTCCCATCGACTGATTGGCTTCGTTGGGCGACAAGTCCGCCTTGTCGAAAACAGCGTTTCGCAAACTGGCTTTGCTGAAGTCGCCCGCAACGTGAGCGCCGGAGAAATCTGCGCCTTCGAGATCAGCGCCTTGAAGCTGCGTTTGG
>JAEWCT010000176.1 GCA_023390485.1 Pseudomonadota bacterium | reverse complement strand
GCTTGAAGTTATGAATCGGCACGATGCCCGGAGAAATCGGCACCCAGATGCCGGCAGCTCGCGCACGCTCGAGGAAGCGCAGGAAGTGGACGTTGTCGAAACCGAACTGCGTGATGATGCGATCGGCGCCCGCATCGACCTTGGCTTTCAGATTATCGAGATCGGCTTCAACCGACAGGCTTTCGGGATGCGTCTCGGGATAGCCCGCGACCGAAATTTCGAAATCGGCGATGCGCTTCAATCCTGCGACGAGATCGGCGGCATTTTGGTAACCGCCTGGAAAGGGCACATACTTCGCGCCCGTTCCTTGCACAGGATCGCCGCGCAAGGCAACGATGTGGCGGACACCTTCCTCCCAATACGTCTTGGCGACCGCGTCGACCTCTTCCTTCGTGGCATCGACGCAGGTGAGATGGGCAGCGGGCTTCAGCGGCGTCTCCTTGATGAGACGCGTGACGGTCGCGTGGGTGCGCTCGCGCGTGGATCCGCCCGCGCCGTACGTTACCGAGACGAATTCCGGACCGAGCGGCGCAAGCCGCGTGATCGAAGACCACAGTGTTTCTTCCATCTTCTCCGTTTTCGGCGGGAAGAATTCGAAGCTGACGAGGATGTCGCCCGATCCGAGCAGTTTACTTATCCGTTCCTGTGCCATCAGCTTGCCCCCTCGCGCACTTCCTCGATGGGTGCGCTTGTACTTGCGACCGCCGCCTTGGCTGCGGGGCGTTCCGCCAGCCAGATGGTCACGGTCAAAATTTCTTCGCGATCGCCGTTCTTGGGCTTCAGATCTTCCGTCGACTTCGGTACGAGACCGGCGTCGGTGAGCCATCCCTTGACCTGATCGTGAGCGAAGCCCAGCCGTTCGTGGGCTTCCCGCGTTCTCAGGAACTCCAAGTCGTGCGGCGCGAAATCGATGATCAGCAGCTTGCCGCCGGGCGCGAGAACGCGTGCGGCTTCGCGAATGGCGAGCGCCGGGTCGGATAGAAAATGCAGCACCTGATGCATGACGACAGCGTCGGCCTGCCGGTCCGCCAGAGCGAGCGAATAGATATCGCCGTGCCGAACCTGGGCGTTGAGGCAGCCCTTGGCCTTCAGATTGGCGTTGGCGTAGTTGAGCATCGACTGGTTGACGTCGAGCCCAAGTCCGCGCGCGAAGCGGTCGGCGAATAGTTCGAGCGTGCGGCCCGTGCCCGTTCCGAGATCGACGAACAGGCCGAACGGCCCGTCGCCAAGTGCCCGGCGCATGGCGGCTTCGACGTCGTTTTCGGCGACGTGCAGCGTGCGGATCCGGTCCCAATCGGCGGCGTGCTGTTCGAAAAACGCCTGCGCGGCGGCTTCGCGCTCACGCTTCAAGGCTTCGGCGCGTTCACGGTCACGGCGGACCGAGGATTCGGAGGGGTCCACTTCCGACACAAGGCGCAACGCCAAGCGGCCGCCCGGCTGGCGGTCAGAAATATGAAAATAGACCCAGCTGCCGTCCCTGAAGCGCTCGATAAGTCCGGCCTCGCAGAGAAGCTTCAGGTGGCGGGAGATGCGCGGCTGGCTCTGGCCGAGGATCAGGGTCAAATCCTTGACGTTCAACTCGCCAGCCGAGAGCAACAGCAGGATGCGCAGCCGCGTCGGCTCGGCCGCGGCCTTGAGCGCGGCGACGAGATCTGCGGTTCGCATTTCCGGCGTTCGATGCATTCGCTCAAGATATAAAGATATGTTTATGTGTCAAGGGGCGACATTGAGCGGCTGACAGCATATTTCGGGACGTGGCTTAACGGCCTTTTAGCGATGTTTACCATAAGGTCCCTGCCGCTGGTTCTGCGGGGATCGAGTTCAGAATGCGACGTCAGGGTTTTGAAGTGATTGAAGTTTCGCGCGGCCCGTACGGCTTGCCGATCACCCTCAGACAAACCAATGCGAAGCTCGCGCGGCTTCCGGGCCTCGTACTTATGGGAATTCTCGCGGCGCTGATCGTCCTGCCGCAGTTGGCATTTGCGGCCTATGCCGTTGCTTCCCCAGAGGTCAGAGGTGCGATGATCGCGCATCCCGTGGTTGCGATCGAGCTTGCGCTCGCCCTCGTCTTCTGGGTCGGCCTGATCATCTGGCCGCTGCGCAATATCCTGCGCGCCCTGTTGTCGGACCGGTTCGTCGACATCCGCGATGGCGAGGTCAAAGTCGTTGACCGCACGGCTTTTTCAAAGACGCTTTGGCGGATGCCGCTCAGGGCCTACGAGGGCGTGGCGGTGCATGTTCGCTCGTCGCTTTCCGGCGTGCGCCAAGAGGCTGTTCTGGTCCATCCCGATAGAAATCGAAGCATTATTTTGATGACCGGCGAGCATATCGGCGCGCGGGAACTCGAAGAATTAAGGAATTTGCTGAGCCTTCCCTGTGCTCCAGGGGAGCGCCGCTTCAGCGGTCCTGATCAGGCCTCGCGCCGAGAAAATGCTGTGGCCGCGTAGCCATCCGGCATCGTTTTGACGAGATTGTTGCCTCTCTAACGCGAGGTGAGACTTGTTTCGAAGCAGTCAGGGCGGCAGAGTCATTTTCGGGCCACCTACCGCTTCGGTTTTTTCAGGGGACGACTATGCGAGGGTTAGACATGTGGTGGGCATTTTCCCGGGTTCGCTCCGCGGGTTGTCTTGTCGTTTTCGCCGCCTGCTTTGCTGCAATTTCCGCCGGCGGGGCGCGTGCTGAATCTCCGGCTGTTTACATGCAGCGCGTGCAAAACGAATTGATGGTCGCCCAGA
>JAEWCT010000131.1 GCA_023390485.1 Pseudomonadota bacterium | reverse complement strand
TCGTGTCTTCGGAAGAGACGGGCGCGATCGCCAAAGGGGCAGGCGCCGACGAGACGATTGTGTTTCCGAGTTCCGATCTCAAGGCCGAGGTTCGGGCATTGACCAACGGCGAGGGCGCCGACGTCGTTTACGACTGCATCGGCGGAGAGGCGGCGGAGCCTCTGGTGCGGGCGTTGAATTGGCAGGGGCGCTTTTTGGTCGTCGGATTTGCGGCGGGCGAAATTCCGAAAATTCCGCTCAATCTGCTTTTGCTCAGGGGCGCGGAGATGGCGGGCGTTTTCTGGGGTGAAGCCGTGAGGCGTGATCCCGCCGCGCATCGCCGCAATATGCTGCAGGTCGTGAACTGGGTTCGCGAAGGACGTCTCAAGCCCCGTACCCACGCCATCTATCCGCTCGAGCACATCCGCGAAGCATTGGAGGTACTGGAGCGGCGTGAGGCGACCGGTAAGGTCGTATTGACGATAGGTTCATAAGCCGCGCCTGTGCCGGCCGTTCAGTTTCGCAATCGCGAAGATTTTTTCGACTGGCGCGGGCATGGTGCAGCGATATTCGCCTACGGGGGTTTGCCGGGCCGTGCTTATTGAGTGCTCGCGATGCTTATTTTCCCGTGTCTGCGGCGAGGCATTTCGATCATCGCCGTTCTCTGCGTCGTCGATTGCAGCACTTTGGCGCAAACAGTTGCCCATCGTCCGGTGGCGGACCCGTTCCGTGGTCAAACGACCGTGCCGGTCGATGCATCGGAATTGAACAAAGCCGCTCCCTACACGACGATGTGCGTTCGAAGCTGCGATGGCTTCTACTTTCCGCTGCACCAGAACGAGCGTCCGCTGAACTTTCTCAGGGACGCGCGCGTGTGTGCATCTGCATGTGGGCCGGAGGCCCGGCTATTCTATTTCCCGACCTTTGCGGGCAATCCCGGGACGATGATCGATCTCGCTGGGCAAAAGTATGCTGACGAGCCGCATGCCTTCGAATTTAAGCGCGCGATGGTGCAGGGATGCGCTTGCAAACCGGACCCTTGGTCGCGCGAGGCGGCGGTGCGACACCAGAAATATTCAGTCGAGGCCGCTCAGCGATCGCGCGTCGAAGCCGCGAGGGCGGGGAAAGCGCGCGGGGCGATTTCAGCCGCCAGGTTAAGGAACTATTTTGCTTCCGAAGCACGATCGCAGAAGGCCGTTCGCTAGGACGTCGTCACCAACTCGCTTCGTTGTCGTCGGCGAGAAATCCGAGCCCGCGCATCGGAAAGCGATCTTCGATCCCATAGGGGCCGCCGCCGACGCTCGGGCGCGAGGACATCAATAGCGTGCGCGTGACGAAGAACGGTTCGGACCGATAGCCACTGTACCGCGAAAGGAAGTCAGCGACGACGCCGGCGTTCGAGTGCTTCAACCTCGCGAGCGTGACATGCGGCTTGAATGCGCGCGTATCGGGTGGCAGACCGGCATTGCGTGCGGCCTTCTCGTGGGCGCGCGCCAATTCCTCGAGTTTCGGAGACGGCACGACAGCGGCGTTGATGGAGCGGGGATCATCGCCGCCGAAAGCGCCGAGCCCCGAAAGGCGGAGCTCAAATCCATCGGGTTCGATACGGGCGAGGTTGGCGACAAGCTCGCGCGCTTCGGCGTTGCCAATGTCGCCCATGAACCTCAGCGTGATGTGATAGCTCTCAGGCAGCAGCCAGCGCGCGCCGGGCAGAGGAATGCGGAGCCGGTAAAGCTCCTCGCGAATATCGTCGGGCAGCTCGATGGCGGTGAACAGGCGGGGCATCGGAGTGTCCTTGCACGCAGACGGAGGCCGAGGGCCTCTTTGTTTCAACGCATTTTCTTCACGCGAACCGGTGTCCACTTCGCTTGAAAATGCTTCGGGTTACTTTCCCAACGCTTCCTTGTGCTCAACGTTTTGCACGAGCGTTTCGACGACGGGCAGAATGCGCTTGACGATTTCAGCCACTCCGGCTGCCGTCGGATGTAGCCCATCGGGCTGAGTGAACGAGCGATCGAGCGCTACGCCGTCCAAAAAAAACGGGTAGAGCGGAACACCGTATTTCGAGGCAAGATCCGGATAAATCGCATCGAAGTCCTTGGCATAGTCCGCCCCCCAATTGTTCGGCGCCTTCATGCCGGTGAGGAGCACGGTAAGGCCCTTGGCTTTCAACGTGGCGAGCATGCTGTCGAGATTGGTGCGCGGTACTTTCGGGTCGATGCCGCGGAGCGCGTCGTTGGCCCCAAGCTCCATGATCACGGCGTCGGGCTTCGGGTCGAGCGCCCAATCGAGCCGTGCCGCGCCATCGGATGTTGTATCGCCGGAAACACCGGCATTGACGACGTTGACCTTGTGTCCCTTCGCTGCAAGCGCCATCTGAAGCTGAGCGGGGAATGATTCATTGGTTTTGAGGCCATAACCGGCGGTAAGACTGTCCCCGAAAGCCACAATGGTTGTTGGTCGTGTTTGACCGGCAGCCGGGACTGTCATGCCGGGAGCAGCCATGCAGGAAAAAATCATTGTGAGGCAGAGTGCCGCTTTTGCAATCAGACTGGGCGCAGTCAGATCGGGAGTGAGGGAAAATTTCACATTCATTTTTCGGCCCCACACATCTCGCATTTCATAAGTTGACGTAGAGGCTTCGTGCGAACGGTACAAGCCCGCCACGACAATGCAAGGCATCTTAGCTTGAGCGAACCCATCATCAAACTCGACAATGTGCACCTCTCGCTGACGAGCCGCGCGGGCTCAGTCCATATTCTGCGCGGGGTGTCGCTTGCCATCCCGCGAGGGCAGTCGGCGGCAATCGTCGGACCATCGGGATCCGGCAAGACGTCGCTACTCATGACGATGGCGGGCCTTGAACGCGCGACGAGCGGCGAGATTATCGTCTCGGGGCGGAACATCGGGCCTCTGTCGGAGGATGAGCTGGCGATACTGCGTGGCGCAGAGATGGGTATCGTCTTCCAATCATTCCACCTTGTCCCGACGATGACAGCGATCGAGAACGTCGCTTTGCCGATGGAACTTGCGGGCGACAGCAAGGCCTTCGATACGGCGCGCGGTCTTCTGGCCGAGGTCGGGCTTTCGGCGCGCGTCGATCACTTTCCGGCTGAACTCTCGGGCGGCGAGCAGCAGCGCGTTGCCATCGCACGGGCGCTCAGCCGTTCGCCGGAAATCATTTTCGCCGATGAGCCGACCGGAAATCTTGACGGCCGCACGGGTCGCCAGATCATCGATCTCCTGTTCGGGCTTCGCGAACGGCGCAAGGCGACGCTCGTGATCGTCACGCACGACAACAAGCTTGCGGCGATGGCCGATCGCGTCATTCGCATGGCGGATGGATCGGTCGTTTCTGATGAGAGCACGAACTCGGCGATGCATGCGGTGTCGTCGTGACGGTGGCGGCAGTGGAAAGCGCTAGTCCGCAGCGACGCGCGGGACCCCGGACGATCCTTCGTCTCGGCATGCGGGAACTGCGCAACGGTTTCGACGGCTTCCGGATATTCATTGCGTGCCTGGCGCTGGGCGTCATGGTGATTGCGGCGGTCGGCGCGCTTGCGGATGCGCTGCGCGCGGGGCTCGTTACGCAGGGCGAGGCGATCCTCGGCGGAGACGTGATGTTTGCGCGCGCGCACGTTCGCGCGACTCCGGCCGAACGCGAGGTTTTCGATAGTTTCGGCCGGGTGAGCGAAACTGCCACCATGCGGACGATGGCGCGCCGCATCGATGGATCGGATCAGGCGCTGGCCGAACTCAAAGGCGTCGACGACGGCTATCCGCTCGCGGGCGACGTCACGCTCAAGAGCAGCGGGTCGTTCGCGCATGCGATTGCGGGTGATGGCGCCGTCGCCGACGCGATGCTGCTTGAGCGACTCGGTCTCAAGATCGGCGACAAGATGCGGATCGGTGAGGCCGAGGTAACGGTCGGCGGCATTCTCGATTCCGAGCCCGATGCGGTCGCGGACCGGATGACGTATGGGCCGCGGATTTTCGTATCTCTTGCAACGCTTGAGAAAACAGGTCTCGTCAAGCCAGGGACGCTGATTCGCTGGCGCTATGCGATCAAGCTTCCCGAGGCGTCGGCGTCGGACAAACAAGCGCTCGCCGATCTGCGGACCAAGGTGTCGCAAAAGCTTGCCGATGGCGGTTTTTCGAGTGGCGATCGTTTCGATCCATCGCCGCAGATCACCCGGGTTCTCGAAAGGCTGCGGCAGTTCCTGATTCTGATTGGGCTCGCGTCGCTTCTCGTCGGCGGCGTCGGAATCGCGAATGCGGTTTCGACATTTGTCGACAAGCGCATGAAGGTGATTGCAACGCTGCGGAGCGTCGGCGCGTCCGGCGCGCAGATCATGGGGATTTTCCTCGTTCAGCTCGGGCTGATGACCGCGATCGGCATCGCCATCGGCCTGGCGCTCGGCGTTTTGGTTCCAACACTCATCGATGCGTTCTACGGCGATCTCTTGCCCGTCCGCATCGACATTCAGGTGTCCCCGCGCAGCTTGGGGATAGCCGCTCTCTACGGCACGCTCATTGCGTTGCTGTTCGCGCTTTGGCCGCTCGGGCGCGCCGAGAACGTCAAAGCAAGCGTGCTCTTCCGCGATTCCGTCAATTCGCCGGGCGGCAGGCCGCGTGCGGGGCTCATCGCGATCATCGGTGTGCTTGCCGCGCTTCTGGTTGGCGTTGCCGTCACGACCTCCGATCCGCGTTCGATCGCGCTCTACGTGATCGCGGGTCTCGTCGTAATGCTCGCTGTTTTCGGGTGGCTCGGCGGTTATCTCTCGCGCCTCGCCGGAAGACTGCCGCGGTCCCGGCGGACCGAACTCAACCTTGCCTTGAGAAACATCGCGTCGCCCGATGGCCTGACTCGGTCGGTCCTTCTGTCGCTCGGCACGGGGCTATCGCTCCTGGTTGCCGTGGGGCTCGCCAATGCGGCGCTGGTCGCCGATCTCCAGGAGCGGCTGCCGGCGGAGGCACCCGATTATTTCCTGCTCGACATTCCCCCCGCTAACTTCGATGGGCTCAAGGACCGCATTTCGCGGCACATGCCCGGCACGACGCTCGTCGAGGCGCCGATGCTCAGGGGCCGGATTGTCGCGCTCAAAGGCAAGCCGGTTGAAGAGCTGACGTTTCCGGCCGACACGCAGTGGGTTTTGAACAGCGATCGGGGCCTCAGCTACTCGGAAACCGTTCCGGAAGGTTCGAGCATTTCGGGCGGAACCTGGTGGGACAAGGACTACAGCGGTCCGCCACTCGTCTCGTTCGAGGGCGAGATTGCGAAAAAGCTCGGGATCGGTTTGGGCGACAGCATTACCGTCAACGTGCTCGGTCGCAACATCGAGGCAAAGGTTGCGAGCACCCGCGACGTCAAATGGGAAAGCATCGCACTGAACTTCATCATGGTGTTTTCGCCGAACACGCTCCGGGCAGCTCCGCATAACTTGCTCGCGACCGTGCGTTTGCCGCAGGGTGGGGCGCGAGGCGCGGAATCCGACATGGTGCGCGATCTCGGCCGGGCCTATCCCGGTGTCAGTGCGATCCGGGTCCGCGATGCGATCGATCAGTTCAGCAAGATATTTGCGAAGGTCATGGTCGCGGTGCAGGTGGCGGGGAGCGTCACGCTGACCGCTGGTGCGCTGGTGCTGGCCGGGGCATTGGTGACGGCCCAGCGCCGCCGCGTTCTCGAAGCCGTCATCCTTAAGACCATCGGCGGCCGGCGGCGGCAGATCCTCGAAGTTCATGCCTGGGAGTACGCGTTGCTCGCGCTGATTGCAGCGCTCGTCGCCATCCTGCTCGGGAGCGCGGTTGCCTGGGTGGCGGTCACCCGGGTTATGGAACTCGAATATGTTTTCTCGCTCGGTTCCGTCGGGTTTAGCCTCGGAATCGCGGCCGCGATGATTGCCGTGTTCGGAGGTTTCGGCACCTGGGTCATTCTGCGGGCTCCGCCGGCGCCTTATCTCAGATCAGAATAAAGGAATAAGTCTTTTGTTTATGGGGTCTTGAAAGACTTGCACCCGAATAACATATTGTCTCACGGGACCGGTGTTTGCCGGACAACACGAGGAAACGACGACAATGGCTGAAGTTTTTACGCGCTCTAATAGCCCGTACGGCGGCGCACGGACATCTGGCGCGATCGACCAGGGATTGCGCTCGTTCATGCTCGGTACCTACAACTATATGGCGCTCGGCGTGGCCGGGACCGCGGTTGTAGTCATGCTTCTCATGGCAAATCCGCAGGTTATGGCGGCGATTGCTCTTGGCCCGATGAAGTGGGTCGTATTTGCTGGCGTCCTCGGCCTTGGCTGGTTCGCACCCCGGCTTTTCTTCGGCGGCAGTGAAGTCATGGCGCAGGGCGCCTACTGGCTCTATTGCGCGCTCTGGGGCGCGCTGATCGCCCCGATGGTTTCGCTTTATGTCGGCATGGGCATGGCTGGCCTCGTCGGCCAGGCCTTCTTCATCGCCGCCGCGACGTTCGGCGTGACGAGCCTCATCGGCTACACGACGAAAAAGGACATGACCGGCTGGAGCGGCTTCCTGTCGATGGCGTCCATTGGCCTGATCATCGTCATGCTGGGCAGCTATTTCTTCATCAACGATCCCGGCACTAGCAAGATGATGAGCATGGGCATCTCGGCCGTCGTCGTGCTGCTCTTCTCGGTCGTCACCGCCTTCGAAACGCAGGCGATCAAGTCGATGTACATCGAGCAGGCGTCTTACGGCAATGAAGCTCAGCTGAAGCGTTCGTCGATCTTCGGCGCCTTCATGCTCTACGGCTCGTTCGTCACACTGTTCATTCACATCCTGAACCTCTTGGGAATGGCGAACCGTTCGTAAGACTCGCCCTCAATTGAGAATCGAGAAAGGCCCCGGATTTCGGGGCCTTTTTTGTTGGGTTCGGCGGATGCCGTGATTTAGATCCCGATGACGCCGGGGCGATCTTCGAGCACGCTCAGAACGCGCTTCAGATCCTGGCCGCGCTTCATGATCAGGCCGCCCGCCGCGATGACGCTGTAAGCCCCCTGCTTGCGCGCGAGGCGCAAATCCTTCTCGATGCGGTAGAGCGGATATTCGCTGGATTTCCGGTAAACGGAGAAGACGGCCTTGTCGCGCAGAAGGTCTATGGCGTAATCGCGCCAAGCGCCGGACGCGACCTTACGTCCATAGAGATCCAGGATCGCGGTCAGCTCAAATCGATCAAAAGTGGTGTGCCGGCTTGGCTCCGTGCCGTTGTCGGAGGCTCCCGGCATGCCCGCCGGACGCGGGCGAAAAACTATCGGGTCGGTTGTTTCGCTCAAATGGTCCGTCCATCGCTAGACCATGAAAGATCGCGCCAACGCTCGCGGAATGCAAGAGCGTATGGTTGATTATCTTATGACTGAAGGTTCATCGAGGGAGCACGGAAAGACCGTGAGGCTGACAAAATCGCGACTCCGGCGGAGGCACAAACAGCCGCAATAAATGGCAATAAAGATAACCGT
Source organism: Pseudomonadota bacterium (assembly GCA_023390485.1). Lineage (GTDB taxonomy): Bacteria > Pseudomonadota > Alphaproteobacteria > Rhizobiales > Hyphomicrobiaceae > Hyphomicrobium_B. The sequence continues at coordinate 15 of JAEWCT010000131.1, read as the reverse complement.
TGCCTTTGGGTCAAG
>JAEWCT010000064.1 GCA_023390485.1 Pseudomonadota bacterium | reverse complement strand
CCGTGGCTCGTCAGATCGACGAGCCGCTGCAGGGTCAGCCGTCCCGCGTTGACGTGATCGAGCATGATCGGAACGAGGGTTTGGACGCCAGTCATGCCGGAATGCGTCTCGGGATAGACGTGATCCTTTTCCTCGCGCGTATGGGGCGCGTGATCGGACCCCAGTATGTCGACGACGCCCGATTGGAGAGCAGCCCAAATCGCGGTGCGGTGCCGGGCATCGCGAACGGGCGGGTTCATCTGAACGTAAGTGCCGAGGCGTTCATAAGCTTCAGGTCCTTCAAGGGTCAGATGGTGCGGCGTCACCTCGACCGAGGCATACGCTTTATGCTCGCGTAGGAACTCCATCTCTTCGGCCGTCGAAACATGGAGTACATGGACCCGCTTGCCGTGCTCCTCGGCCATGCCGACAAGCCGCTTGGTGGCGATGAGGGCTGCTTCGGGGTCGCGCCATTCGGGGTGCGACGAGGGATCGCCCTTCCGCCTGAGATGCATCCGCGATTTCAACCGCGCTTCGTCTTCGGCATGGAAGGATGCGCGGCGGGATATCTTCGCGATGATCTGGTCGAGCGTCGTGCCGTCGTCGACGAGCAAATCGCCAGTCGAAGACCCCATGAACACCTTGATGCCGGCCGAGCCTTCGAGCTTCTCGAGTACCGGAATATCGCCAACATTGTCTCGGGTACCGCCGACAAAAAAGGCGAAATCGCTAAACATCCGGTGCCGGGCGCGGCGAACCTTATCGGCAAGGGTTTCGGCGCTCGTCGTGAGGGGCTTCGTGTTCGGCATCTCGAAGACAGCCGTCACGCCGCCCGCGACCGCCGCACGGCTGCCGGTCTCCAGGTCTTCCTTGTGCTCAAGGCCGGGCTCCCTGAAATGCACCTGCGTATCGATGACGCCCGGCAGAATGTGGAGGCCCGCCGCTTCAACGATTTCGGCCGCCTTGACCGCGCCGAGCTGGCCGATTGCCGCGATCCTGCCACCCCGGATCGCAATATCGCGGACGCCTTCACCATCATGATTGACGACCGTCGCGCCTCGAATAACGACGTCGAAAGTCTCAACCATCTTGCGGCGCTCTCTCTTTGTTTCGTCGCATTTTCTTCACGCGAACCGGTGTCCACTTCGCTTGAAAATGCTCTAGGCTTGCATACGAGAAAGTCCCCGCATACGTAACTCTTCCCCCATTTGCAACCGAGGCGTGAATTTCATGTCTGCCGCAAAGATATCGCGACTTACTGATCGCGGAGTCGTCAGCGTTAACGGCCGGGACAGTGAAAAGCTGCTGCAGGGGCTGGTGACCAATGACATTGAAGGCCTTCGCAACGACGAGGCTCGTCACGCGGCGCTGCTTTCGCCGCAAGGCAAAATCCTCTTCGACTTTTTTATCGTTCGTCACGGCGACGGCTACCTGCTCGATGTTCTCCGTGCGAGCGCCGGCGATCTCGCGAAGCGGCTGGCCATCTATAAGCTTCGCGCCGATGTCATCATCGCCGATGTTTCGGAGTCATTTCGGATCTATGCCGCGTGGGGCGACGGCGCGGACGCATTTTCTGTGGATGGGGCCATGCGTTTTTCGGACCCCAGACATACCTCACTTGGGGTACGACTGATAGCCGAAGGCCAGCTGGCGAGCGGTTCTTTTGCCGATGCGGATAACGAAATCGCGCTTCGGCAGTACGATGCGCTTCGCGTTTTACTCGGCGTGCCCGAGGGTGGCCGCGACTATAAATTCGGAGACGCGTATCCGCACGAAGCTGACTTCGATCTCTTCAATGGCGTATCATTCTCGAAGGGCTGCTACGTTGGACAAGAGATCGTTGCGCGCATGCAAAACAAGACTGTCGTTCGAAAGCGCGCCGTAAAAATTTCCGGCTCGGCTCCCCTCTCCTCAGATGCTGATGTGCTTCTCGGAGACGTTTCGATCGGACGCGTCGGGACCGTCGACGGGACTGCTGCCATCGCTATGCTTCGCCTCGACCGCGCACTCGAGGCGAAGCAGAAAAACCAGAAGCTCGCAGCAGGCGATGCCGCGGTCACTGTCGACGATATTGTCCTCGAGAGTTACGCCGCATCTGCAGCTGCGCGCTCTTCAACGTCTCTACCGTCGCCATGATCACATCAAGAGAGATCGAACGGTGCCCGTGGGCCGGCTCGGACGCCACTTACATCCGGTACCACGACGAAGAGTGGGGCGTGCCGATGACGGACGATCGCGCGCTGTTCGAGAAGTTGATGCTCGAAGGATTCCAAGCGGGCCTCTCGTGGATCACAATTCTTCGCAAGCGCGAAAATTTTCGAAAGGCGTTCCATAATTTCGATGCCGAGCGCATCGCGCAATACTCGGCGCGCGACATCGACCGGCTTCTCAAGAACGAGGGCATCATCCGGAACCGCGCCAAGATCGAGGCGACGATTTCCAATGCAAAGGTCTATCTCGAAATTCGCGATCGGATGCGATTTTCTCAATATATATGGGGTTTTGTTGATGGCCGCCCGATCGTAAACACGCTCGCATCCGCGAAAGAGATCAAGCCCGAGACTGACGTTTCTAAGAGAATGAGCAAAGCTCTCAAGGCTGAGGGTTTTCGTTTTGTCGGATCAACGACCATCTACGCATTCATGCAATCGACCGGCATGGTCAACGATCATCTCGTCTCGTGCTTCAGGCACGCGGCATGCGCGAAACTTCAAAAGAAGCTGAAGATCGCAGAGCTATGAATCCTTCGCACGCAAAGACGCCGCGAGCCTGGCAGCGAATGCTGTCGGGACGCCGGCTCGATCTACTCGCACCGGAGCCTCGCGACATCGAGATCGAGGATATCGCACATGGGCTCGCGCGCGTTGCGCGATGGAACGGACAAACGAAAGGCGACTACGCTTTTTCCGTCGCCCAACATTCCGTCGTCGTCACCGACATCGTCACGGCGCTGTGGCCGAGCTCGACGGCCAACGAACGCCTCGCGGCGTTGCTGCACGATGCGCCGGAATACGTCATCGGCGATCTGATCAGCCCTTTCAAAACGGCGATCGGGCTCGACTACAAATCGTTCGAACTGAACTTGCTCGAAGCAATTCATAAGCGGTTCGGCGTAGGGCAACTCAGTGTCGCTGCTGTGGCAGAAATTAAGGAGGCCGATACGATCGCGGCGTACTACGAAGCAACGTTGCTCGCGGGGTTCGATACGAGCGAGGCTGAAATTTTTTTCGGAAATCCGAAGGTGCCGGCGGAACTTCACAGCGTGCTGTCAGTTTTAAAACCCGTACCGGCAAAGGATGCCCAGAGGGAGTTTCTTTTGCGGTTCGGAGATTTGTCTCCGCACTGACAATTAGGCAATTGTGGGGCTAATTCGCGTTTTTCATTTAGAGGGTCTATCTGAAATTCGCCATGATCGCCCACTAGCTCGCCTCATGGGGAGCACGGGGAAGACAAACATGAACATGGAACTTTCTGGCAGGAGAAAACCGACGCCTGAAAAGTCTCAGCTCGCACCAGAAGACGACCACGAGCTAGAGCCTTCTCTCGGCATCGGACTAAATGCGGCGATCGTCGCCGTATCCGATAACGAACCAGTCGCACTTGTGGTCCGGGGCGATCCGGACGCGATGGGTGCAACAGACGTTTTGCCGTTCGGGCCTTTTAATCCGCGCGAGCACAGAACATTGGAGAGCGGCTTACGAGCCTGGGTTCAAAGCCAGACTGGCCTTGACCTCGGCTATGCCGAGCAACTTTATACATTTGCTGATCGTGGCCGCCACGCTGACGCAGGCGTTGCCACTCCCAATATTGTTTCCATCGGTTACCTTGCATTGACGCAGGCTGTCGGACACCATGGATTAACCAATGGTCTCTGGCGGAGTTGGTACCAATATTTTCCTTGGGAAGACTGGCGTCGCGGGCGCCCCGAAATCATCGCCCGGGACATTGAACCGCGTCTCAAAGCGTGGGCCGAGAAGCCTGCGCTCGCGACGAGCACTCAACCATCGATCGCTCGTGGCGATCGCGCACGTATCTGCTTTGGCCTCGATGGCACCGCCTGGGACGAAGAGAAGGTTCTCGAACGGTTCGAGCTTCTCTACGAATCGGGTCTTGCCGACGAAGCCGTCCGGGACGGAAGGCCGGGCGCCGCAGAGTGGACCGACAGGCCCAAACTCGGTTTGCCGATGCAGTCCGATCACCGGCGGATACTGGCGACGGCCATCAGCCGTACGCGTGCCAAGATCAAGTACCGGCC
>JAEWCT010000102.1 GCA_023390485.1 Pseudomonadota bacterium | reverse complement strand
ACTTGACCATCTTCACCATGATCATTTCGTCGGCGCCGATGCGGTAGATCTTTTCGCCCACGAAATTGTCCTGCAGGCCGGTTTCGACCAGAAGCCTGCGCGCCGCCTCGGATCCGGTCATGCCGCTGAGATCTTCGAACGGAAGAAGCTTCCTCGCGGTAGGCGACACCCAACGCTGACGCCGAGGCGGTCCGTCGAGCACGGGCTTGGCGATCGCCCAATCGTCCTGCTTGAGAAAGGCTCGCGCGCCGCGTAGTTCGATTTCTCCTTCCGGCGGGAATTCCGCCTGTGCCGTGTGGGTGAGATCCCGCATGACGCCATCGACCGATTGCGCGCGCGCCTTCATGAAGACGTTGTCGCGCACCCGCGTGCATTGTCCGACCACAAATGTGTTGCTCGCGCTCATGCGTTGCTCCGCTGCGTCGTACCGTACGGCGTCCTGCCTGAGGCGATGCGCCCGTCCGTGAAGATCAATCGTTCGGCGAACCCGCTGCGCCTCGCCGAGGCGACGACGTCCCAGGACGGACGGAGGGTTTCCCCCGCGTCTATGGCGCCAGGCAGAAGCTTCGCGATCATCACCGCCTGGCTACGACTTGCCTCATATGCGTAGCCGCCGGACCCCGCCGGTTGCGGATTGGCCAAATTTTCATACCGCAGCCAATGCGCGATCTGGTCGGGCAGAAAGCCGTCGCGCCCGGTGCGGATCAATCGATCCGTCTCGAAGCGGTACATTGCCTTGCCGGCTTGCATGTGCGCATCGACGATGGCGCCGCAGCGAGACACGAACATCCGATCGCGGCCGGCCGTGGAGACCACGTAGACATCGTGATCGCGGCCTCCGAGATGAACCCAACGCGCGAGCCGGACGCGGGAGGGAGCGCTTTCGAAGGCGAAACGGCCCGCGTCCCACGACCAGAGGTACTCTCTTCGATAGGCCTCCAGTCGCCGCTGCGGCTCGTCATCGAATGCGGCGGGACGCCGTCCCGGCATCGTCGGCGATTTGAGCGGCCAATCGAGCCGCTGGCGCAACCTTTCGATCGGAACGCCGGTAGCGCCCATCAGGGGAACGCTCCACGGCGACCGCATTCGCCTGAAGACGCGGCCGCCGAGCGCCTTGACGGCCTGCTCGAAATCGCGACGCTGAAGCGCAGGGACGCAACCGTCCGTCAAGACGAAATCTTGGGTGCGAGATCGAAGCGGCACCAACGACGCCTGGCCCAGAATCCATGTGCGGCCGCGATAACGCGCCCGCAGGAGGGGCGTCAGGATCGTGGCGTCCTGCAGGCTGCGCAGGAAGTCCCATGGGCTCATGTCGGCCGGAAGGATTCGTTCAAGCAGCGGGATCAGGTCGATTTCCGCCCAGCCTCTGCGCCCGCCGGCATAGACGGCTTCGAGAAGGTCGTCGAGCGCTTCCGGAACGGAGTCCCAATCTTGGGGCGGCTCGGCCGACCGCCCGAGCATTTTGACGCCGTCGTTCCACTCGGGCGCGTCGACAAGATTGGCGGGCCTTTGGCCATCGTGCACAAACGCGTCCGCCACGAAACGAAGCCGCGCCGCGGTGCTCGCGGAGCTCCTGAGCTCGAACGCGCCGCCGACCGGGCGCCGCGACTTGATCGCGTACCTGTTCGGCTCGATCTCCTTGCAGACAAGCGCCGGATCGTCCTCTCCTTCGGCCACGATCGTAGGCAAGCCGAGATCTGTCACGATCATCGGCAGGACCGAACGACGACCGAGCCAGTGGTGATCCGTGCGTACGCCTCCGACCACTGCCGCGCTGGAAATGATTTGCGGAAACTCACCTTTCGCAAGCAGTCGGCGGAGCGCGTCTTCCGCCCGTGCTATGGAGACCGGATCGACGGTCAGGCTCCAGTCGCCGCTGAGCCGAAGCGCGCCTAGCTTTGTGCCGACCGCCGCCGTGAGACGACTACAGAGACCGACCTTCACTTCGCCGCGGCAATCGGAAAACCGGGGCACGGCGCTCCATCGGGACGTGCCGATGCGCTTGAAGACGATATATCCGACGTCCGCCACTTTCTGCAGGTTTGACGGGCCGAGCCTTGCGATCGCCGCGACGGCCGATTGCAGCGTCGCATGCACGCTCGCGAGGTCTGACTTGTCGGCGACGTCGACCCTGAAGTTAAGCAGACCATCTTCGTCGGGATAGACCTCCAAGGAGGCGTCAATCGGCATCTGCACATTCCGCGCGGACGCGACCGACAGCACCAGCTTCCAAAATCGGTGGTCTGCAAGCGAACGCTGATCCTGCCCGTAAGCGGCGTAGAATTCGTCGAAGGCGTCGTGAAGGCCTTTCGACGCGTTTGAGCGGTCGACTACATTTCGCAGGCTCGCCAGCATCGCCTTCTCGTCGGACGCGATGCCAGGATTATCGTCGAAGAAGTTCCCTAGGAACGTGCGGTCGCGTCGCGACGGAAACGACAGCCGCAAGGTGTAACCGATCTGAACCCAGCCGTCCTCATCGGGCAGAACGAGCTTTCGGAACGGCTTTCCCGCCTTTACCTGCCGCGCGAGCCAATCCCGCAGCGACCTCCACATGGTGGCGACGCCGGTGAGTTTCGAGAAGGATCTGTCTACGCCGAGGAATGCGGCGAGCTTCGGCCTGAATTCGGCGGCCCCAACGCCGTCCCGCTGGCTGTCGACGAAGATCGTCAACGCAAGGTATGCAAAGCAGCCGGGGCAGTTGGGCGCGAGCTTTCTGTCGAAACTCCCGTCCTCCAGGGCGGAGTATAGGCTCCAGTCGGCCAGCAGCGCTTTTTTGAAAGACAATACTGCTCGATCGCCGGCGGAAGCGTCCAAGCCTACCGCCATTGCGAGCGTTTCCGGACTAATATCGAATGACCTGATCGGACCGACGCCCTCGCCCGCCGCGGTCAAGAAGCGCCGCGTCAGCGCGCCTTCCCAATCGGCCAGGCTGGTGGGCAGGTCTTCGCGCATCTCAGACCCGCAGCTCGATCTGGCCCCGCCGGCTCTT
>JAEWCT010000049.1 GCA_023390485.1 Pseudomonadota bacterium | reverse complement strand
CGAGCGTGTTGCGCGACGTTCCGCAGCTGGGGTTGTGGTAGATCGTGATCGTCACGGTGTTACTCCAAGCGATCCGAGACGCGGTTTACTTCCACAGGCCAAGGTCTTCCCATTTGTTTTCGGGAATTTCCGCGCCGATTTCGTAATCGAACGATGTTGCCTTCATCTGATTGTTCGTGACGGCGCAGGTGAACTTCACTTGATACCAGCGATCCTTGGCGCGCACCGCTCCGCCTTTGGCGACGACGGTTTTTCCGTCGAACGTGGCGCGCGAGAGGATGCTCGTTTTCAAGCGATCGACGCCAGTCAGTTTCTTCGCGCGATTGATATCGAGAATGCCCTTGAGGATGCACACCTGACGCGCGCGCTCTTCCGGATCGAGTTGGAGGAGCGACTGGTCCATCGACGCGGCGCCGGCTGGCGATACCAATCCAAGAAAAATCAGAAAAAGCCAGCGATGCATTCCCCCTCCGTCGGTGTGCGAAATTCGCTCCATCCTGCGCGTGAAGAGCGGCCGGATGAAGCTCGGATTTCCGGTGGCACTTATGCCTAGAGCCAGGGCGGGTCGTCACGCAATTTTTTGGGTTACGTGCGCTGTTTCGTCGTCCCTCGGTTCGGCGAAGCGTCGCGTAACCGAACGTGCAACCGCGATCGGCCGCGAAAGCGGCGGATTGAACAATTTCTGCTTCGTTGCGTTTCGCAGGTATGCAGAGGTGGATTTCGACAGTTCATGCCGCCGCTATCGCCTCGCGGGCGATGCCTGTCGTACTGCGTTATGTGATCACTGCCGCGCTCGTGGCTTTTGTGGTCTGGGCGCAGATGACGTGGGGCGACGAGGCGGGCAATCGTTACCCGTTCCTTTCTTTTATTCCCGTGATTTTCGCCGCTGGGGCGCTTTTCGACCGGGGCAACGGCTTTTTCGCGACCGTGTTAAGCGCGGTGGCGGTTTCATATTTCTTTTTGAAGCCGCGCCACTCGCTGGCCATCACCAGTCCGTCCGATCTGGGCGCTCTTCTGCTGTTCGTCGTGATCGGGTTCGTGATCTCGTCGGTTGTCGAAGCTTTGCACGCCGGTCTCGTGTCGCTCGCCATCGAGCACGAAAGAGCGAGCGAGGCCGTTCGCGACCGCGACGTGCTGCTAGACGAGCTTTCGCACCGTACGCGGAACGATTTCGCCAACGTCGTAACGCTCCTGAATTTGCAAGCTCGCTCGGCGAGCGAAGAGGCGAAGGAAGCGCTGGTCTCCGCTGCCGAGCGCGTGCAGACCATTGCGCGCGTGCACCGGCGATTGGACCTTCGCAACGAGCACGTTGTGGTCGATACGAAATTTTACCTTAGCGAATTGTGCGCCGACCTCCGGCTCTCCCGGCTCGCGATGCGCCCGATTGCACTTGAGTGCCGTGCGGAAAGCCATTCGATCAGTCTCGAGAAGGCCGTTCCGCTGGGATTGATTATCAACGAGTCCGTCACCAATGCGGCCAAGCATGCGTTTCCGAACGAGCGGCAGGGAAACATTATCGTGCATTTCCAGCGGGCGGGCGATGTCTACAAGCTTGTCGTGACGGACGACGGCATTGGCAGGACCGGCAAAGCAGAACCCAACGTCGCGGCGCGGCCATCGCCGTCCGGTATCGGCAATCGACTAATGGAAATGCTAGCCGCGCAGCTTAGCAGCAAGATCGAGGTCGAAGATCGTTCACCCGGCACCGCAATCGTCGTGACCATTCCGGTGAAGACCGCCAAATGAACTGAAAAAAGAAGGCAGCGGTTTAGCGCTGCCCCGAGTGTCTGGATCCTAGGCTGTACCAGTGTTTGGTAGATTAAATCCAAGCCGTTGGAAGGCGGTACTTACGATTTCGTAAAGCGTTTGCGCGCTGAGCGCTCCCACAGGGATCGGTGGCGTTATTAAGGCTATTGCAGCAGCGTCTTCGCCACTAGTGCAGTCTTAGCTCCGTGCCAATAAGCCTGAGTTCCGCTGGACGAATGAGCTTAGAGTGCGCCACGGTCACCTTGAAAAGCTTGCCTTCGATTTCCGCGGTCCAGAAATCGAGAAAGGATTTGAGCTTTGGAAAGCGTGGAGCGGAATCGTATTCCTGCCAGATATAGCTTTGGAGAAGCGAGGGATGATCCGGAAGACGATAAAGGATCTCCGCGGTCGTCAGGCTGAAGCCGGCGAGCTGGGCTTTGAAGCCGTTGTCGCAAGACATTTCACGTACGGTCACGTAGCAATCTCCTTTCAATTAGGTGATTGGGTGCCCTCCCTGAAACGACGATGATTCAGCGAGATTCGTTCCGTGTCCATATCGATTATTCGTCAATTCGAATTGTTAGCAGCCGCGTAAATCGAGTGCTCGGAATTTCCGCCGTGCGCTTGCGCAATATGCTGGCTTGCTGTGCAGTCCAGTGGTTCGGAAAGGCGATTTCCTCGACGGCAAAGGCGCACGAAAATGCTTGAGATGGGACTCAAAAGCTTCCTGACGTTTTTCGCGACGATCGGGCCGATCGAAGCAGCGGTGCTGTTCGCGGCCTTCACACCGAAGATGCCCTACGAGCAGCGGCGCGCCATCGCCATTCGCGCGACGTTGATTGCATCGTGCATTCTCGCTGTCTTTACGGTGTTCGGCGAACCCATTCTCAGCGAGCTTGGCGTTTCGATCGCAGCGTTGCAGGTCGCGGGCGGAATCGTCCTGCTCCTGATCGCGCTCGACATGATCTTCGCGAGGCCGGCGGGAGCAATCAAGCTCACGCCGCCCGAAGGTGCGGAAGCGCAGTCCAAGGACGATATCGCGGTGTTCCCTTTGGCGACGCCGCTGCTTGCCGGGCCGGGTGCTATGAGCGCCGGCATTCTGCTCGCAGCGAATGCGCGCGGCGAGCCGCTCGGACTGGTGATCGTTGTGTCGTCGCTCGCTTCCGTGATGGTCATCACGCTGGTGCTGCTTGCGCTCGCGAACCAGCTCAATCACCTCCTTGGTGTGACGGCGCAACGTGTGCTTATCCGTGTGTTCGGGATTTTGCTGGCCGCCATCGCCGTGCAGGCGGTTTTCAACGGCATCCATGCGTCGGGGCTTATTCCCCGTTAGCGGTCGTTAGGGTGGATTTAACGCTTCGCTGTTTCACTCCCGGACAGTTCGAAAGGTTCTGTTGCGTTTGTGGCGTTGTCGAAGGCGTTCCCTATGTTTCTGTTCCCTCCCGGCCGATGGCCGAAGGCCGCGCGTGTGGCGCTCACTTTGCTGATTGCGTCGGCAGCCGGAATCTCGGCTGCGGGATGTGCGACCGACAACACCGCTTATGGTACGGACAACACCGCGTATTACGCAGGCTCGCCGCCGGTGTATGTCGCACGGGGTCCGGCGGTCGAGATGGAGCAGGACGGTCTGCCCGTTCAGGCTCCGCCATCGGTTCGCATCCGGGCGATGCCGGACGACCCGGCGCAGCCCTATAGCCGCAACTATGGCGGCCCCAATCCCGCGGACCGAACCGCCGTGCCGGTCTCCGTGAAGGTATCAAACGGCACGGTCTCGCAGCCGAATTCCATCCCCGCCGATTTGCCGCCGGCGTTCCGCAGGCAGCTTGTCGCTGCGGTAGACGCCGCCGGATAGACGTGGTGTCTTCGCCGGGCCGTCGCTCAACGAAGTGATGCCCGGGGGGGGCCTTTGAACATCTGCCGTTATCTCGACGTTGCTCTGACGCCCGAAATCGAGCGCAGCATCGACACCATTTTCTTTGAATCGAGCAATACGAAATCGTTCGAAACCGAGCGATCGCGCGTGGCATTTCGCGACCGGTGGCTCGGGCGCTATCTCCGTGACGATCCACAATTCGCGTATCTGGCAATGACGCCGGCCGGAGGTGTTATCGGCTACCTCGTCGGCGCGGTCGACGATCCGGCGGTTGCGTCGCGGTTTGCCGATATCGGGTTCTTCGCCGATTTGCACGTGCGGACGAAACAGTTCCCCGCGCATCTGCATGTGAACGTCGCGCCGGATTTTCGCAATCGCGGCATCGGAAGGCAGTTGGTCGATTGCTTCGCCGCCGACGCGAAGGCCCACGGCGCGCCCGGCGTCCATGTCGTGACCTCTGTCGGGGCGCAGAATATCGGCTTCTACAATAGGGCCGGATTTGCGGAAGTTGCTCGCGCCGGCGCTGGCTGCGAGCTGGTGTTTCTGGGACGAGCGCTCTGAGAAAGTTGTCCACGCAGCTGGGCTCGCGGACAGGCCGAAGCGGCGAAACCTCGCAGATCATCGTTCTGATGCGGCGGGAGCGAACTTTCGAAATCCTTCCCGGCCGTCGACGCACAGTTACAAACTGGCGGCCGGAAAGGTGAGTTAGGCCCTTGGGGGAAAAGAGCCTGGGGCTTTTCGTCTAGGGGTCTGAGGTCTTCGGACTTAGGGTCTCGGGTTTGAGAGTCTCGGGAGGTACATTAATTCGGTAATTCAATTCGGTAATTCGGGCGGCAGCCGCGGCGGAACAACAAAGCCGATCGGCTCGGATTTGGGCACTGCAATTGTGCGTGGGTCTTCCTTGGTACGGCGCGATTTGCCTTCGAACAGAGCGCCCTGCTCGATGGACAGCGACTGGTGGAAAATATCGCCTTCGACCTGGCTCGTTGTCTGCAGCATGACGCGGCGGCCACGGACCGATCCGACGACGTGACCGCGGACGATGACCTCTTCGCCGGAGATGCTGCCGGTGACCGTCGCGTTTTCGCCGACGACGACGTTGCTGCCTTGGATGTCGCCCTCAACGATGCCGTCGACCTGGACTTCACCCTTGCAGATGAGATTGCCGGTAATCGTGAGATCGGCGCCGATTACCGAGACGGATTTAGGTCCATCTGTCGCCGCGGCACGTGGTACGGATAGAAAGGGACGCGGCTGGAATGCGGGTGCATGGCTCGTTTCCGCGGCGGAGGCGGTCGGCTGCGATCTTAAATCGGCCTCGGAACGGCGAAAATTTGGCAACATATGGTCATCCCCTCTTACACGACTTAAGCAACGATCCGCACCCTGAGCGGTCTCAACGCATTACGTCATCCAAATCTGCGGCGAGTGCGTTTGATTCGCGTAGCACTTTTGGCGCCGCAGTCCATCGTAGCGGCAAACAATTTCCACCGGAAATCCTCTGCGTTGCCGCAGAAGACATAAATCTTGGTGGAGAAGTGTGGCGGAAGATCAACGGTGCCGTAATTCGCACCGGCATGGTTATCATTTGAGCGCTCTGACCGCCTCCAAGACCTCGTCGGCGTGGCCGGGGATGCGGACTTTGCGCCAGCTGCGGGCGATTTTGCCCGTTTTGTCGATGAGGAAAGTCGAGCGTTCGACGCCCATGTATTTTTTCCCGTACATCGATTTTTCGACCCACACGCCATAGGCGGTCGCGATCTCCTTTTGCTCGTCGGCGAGCAGGCGGACCGACAAATCGTACTTGGATTTGAATTTTTGATGACTCTTCGGACTATCGGGGGAGATGCCGACGACTTCGGCCCCCTCGGCCGCGAATTCCGAGGCGAGGCAAGAGAAGTCTTTCGCTTCCTGTGTACAACCCGATGTGTCGTCCTTTGGATAGAAATAGACGACGACCGGATGGCCCTTGAGTTTGGACAGGCGCACCTCTCCGCCGTTGTCGTCGGGCAGGGCAAAATCCGGCGCTTTTTTTCCTTCCTCGATCATTTGGAATGTGCCTTTCTTTTGTCGTTTTTCGGCACTGTAGCTGGCACGTCGAGAGAGCGGAGGCCAGGGGATTTAGACTTTCATTCTGAAAGTTTTTTCCGTCCGTTCCCGGCAACAGCACGGGGGACCCGGGCCGGCATCGGTCTGCGGGGGGTGAGGAGCGGAGTTGACGAAACTGGCAACCGGCGGGCGCCCACCAACTCGGCGCGGCGCCGACCATAGCGTGCAGCAAAATGGCGCGCCACGAACTGCGATTTCGCAGCGCGTGGCCGCGGCACCGCCGAGCCTTGCAATGTCTGGCGAAGACAGCGCGATGTCCGCGGGGCTCCGTCACTTCTTCGGCGGCTGCCGCATCCTCTTTTATCTCGTCGTGCCGCTGACACTGCTCGTAATGATGGCGACGGGCCTTCTTTACGTGCGGCTCAGGCACGGACCGATCGCTCTCAACTTCGTCGTGTCTCCAATCGAGCGGGGCATCAACGCCGAACTCGTGACGAGTTCGGTGAGGATCGACGGCGCGGAGCTTCGGCTCGGACCGAGCGGAGAACTGGAATTCAGGCTGCGGGACGTCGGCGTGCTGGAGCAGGGCGGTGATGTCGTGCTGTCGTCGCCGCTCGCGGCCGTGAACATCTCGATGGCGGCGCTTATGCGCGGCCGCATTGTTCCGGCGCGTATCGAGTTGATCGATCCGATCATCGCTCTCGCCTATTCCGAGAAGTCCGGGTTCGTGTTCGAGCGCGCCGTGCCGAAGCCTGTTCCCGTGCGTCCGGACGGGGCCGGGGCAGCGGCTAATGCGCCTCCGCCTGCGGCCACCGCTCCGGGGACGACGGTCATAACACCGCGCCCGGTCGAAGCCGGAACGAAAGTCAATCTCGCGAAGATGCTGAGCGAGTCGTCGCGCCGTGCCCGCAATCGTCTCGACGCTACCTCTTATCTGACGGAATTCGGCCTTTCGAACGCGACCGTCGTCGTCGACTACGAAGGCCAGCGCAGCTCGTGGCGGATCGACGAGGCCAGCGTCGATTTCAATCATGCCGAGCGGCGGAGCGTGATCTCCGGCCGTGCGACCGTCGCGTCACCCAAGGGGGCTTGGTCGGTATCGTTCCTAACGGACGAGAGTGTTCAAACCGGCAAGCTCGATGTGAAGGCAACGATCCGCGACCTCGTTCCATCGACGCTCGCAGCTGCGGCTCCCCCACTTGCGTTGCTCGGCAACTTCGAATTCCCGGTATCGGGCGATGCCACTATCGGGCTTTCGAGTGTTGGTGATATCGAAAGCGGCGAGCTTGCCGTCGAAGTTGGACAGGGGCGCGTGCGCCTTCCGTATCTGGTTCACCCGATGGAGGTCACCGCCGGTCTCTTCAAGCTGACCTTCGACGGCAAGGCCCGGCACTGGGAGCTGCAGCCGAGCCCGGTGAAATGGGCCGACGGCACGATGATGTTCACCGGGAACATGACAGACGTCTCGCAGGGATCGGACCCGCCGCAATGGCAGTTCGCGCTCGACGGCAAGAACGGCGTCCTCGAGGCGGCGGAATTCAATGTGCCTCCGGTCACAATCGACAACTGGTCGGCGCGTGGCTCAATCATACCGCGGCGGGGTTTCATCGATCTGACTGAATTCCGCCTCTCGGGCGGTGGGGGAGAGGCGAGGATCAAGGCGACGACCCAAGCGGGCCCGCAAGGTCAGAGCGTGTCGGCCGAGTTCGCCGTTTCGCCGATGCCGCTTGCGACGTTGAAGGCGTTATGGCCGCGTGCGGTGGCGTCGGGGACGCGCGATTGGGTTGGCAAGAACGTATCGGCCGTAAACTTCAAGGGCGGAACTCTTCGGTACACGAACAGGAACGTCGGGGGCATCGAACCCGGCTCCGTTTCGACCGAGCTCGAGCGCGTCGGCGCGAGTTTCGAGGCAAGCGATGCCGTCTTTACCCCGTTGCCCGGCATGCCGGCGATTACAGCACCGAGCATGTCGATCCGCATTAATGACAATGCACTCGATATTACGGTGCCCGAAGGCGCGGTCGCGTTGGCGAACGGTGGCCAGCTGCCACTCAAGAACGGACACCTGACGACGGACGACATCATGGGCTCTCGCCCCAACGGCGAGATCGGCTTTTCCGCCGCCGGGGAACTGGCGCCGTTCCTTGAAGCGATGGAGCAGCTTCCCGTTCGGGCAGTTCGCGACGCTTCGCCGTTGCCGAAGGCTGGCGAAGGCAAGATTGACGCGCAGCTTTTGATCAAGCTGCCATTCGTCCAGGGCGTCACCGGCGACGACATGGCGATTACCGGCAAAGCCCGCGTATCCGACGGGCGCTTCGGCAAGGTCGCGGGGCGTTTCGACATCCAGGGCTTTACGCTCGATCTCAATCTGACCGACACCTCGCTCGATGCGAAGGGCGATCTGCTCATCAACGGGATTCCGGCGAAGGTCGTCGGCCAGCGTCTTCTCGGTCCGGATGCCGGCCAGCAGCCGCCCCTCAAGATCGTCGCGAAGCTCGACGAGGCGGACCGGACGCAGCTCGGCCTCGACGTCAACAATATCGTGCACGGCGTCGTGCCGGTCGAAGTTTCGTTGCAGAAAGGCGACCGGCCCGAGCCCGCGATCAAGCTGCATGCGGATCTGACGGATGCCGATCTGACGTTCGACCACCTGCAATGGCGCAAGCCTCCGGGGCGAGCCGCGAGCCTCGATGCCGATATCGTAGCTGCTGCGGGCCGCGATACGGAACTCCAGAACTTCAAAGTGGTGAGCGACGATATCGCCGCCGACGGGCGCATCGTCATCGGTACCGACAACAAGGTCAAAGAATTCAATTTCCCCGGGCTCAATCTCAACGTCATCTCGCGCCTTGACGTCAGCGGGTCACGGAGCAAGGATGATGTCTGGACGATGAAAATCGCCGGATCGAATTTTGACGGACGGAATTTCTTCCGCTCGCTATTCAACGTCGGCGATGGGCCGGGCCGGAAGGACAGGCCCGCGGCGGCCGGTGCGCACGTGACGGTCGATCTCGCGAACGTCATCGGCAGTTCCGACGTCTCGCTCCGCAATCTCAAGATGGCGATCGAGACGCGTAATGGAGATCTGGCGAGCCTCGATGCAAAGGGCACGCTCGATGGCGGCGCACAGCTCGTCGCGAAGCTCG
>JAEWCT010000405.1 GCA_023390485.1 Pseudomonadota bacterium | reverse complement strand
AATCCATCCATGCCCGGCATCATGACGTCGAGCAGCACGACGTCGATGCTTTCGCGTTCCAGAATGTCGAGAGCCTGCTGCCCGCCATTGGCCGTCAGAACTTCGAAATACTCCGCCTGCAGCCTCGCTTCGAGAAGCTTCACATTGGCAAGAATATCGTCGACGACGAGAACGCGGGCTGTCATGGATCACAAATCTACGAGACGAGCTACTTAGACGGGCCGATGAACTTTCGAACGGTTTCGAGAAACGCCATCACCGAAATCGGTTTCGAAATGTACGCCTCGCAGCCTCCTGACCGTATCCTCTCCTCGTCTCCCTTCATTGCGAAGGCTGTTACTGCGACGATTGGGATTTCACGGAGACTGTCATCATCCTTGAGCCATCTCGTCACCTCGAGGCCGGACACCTCAGGCAACTGGATGTCCATCAGTATGAGATCCGGACGGTGCTTGCGCGCCAGCTCAAGCGCGTCGAAGCCATTCCTCGTCTGTATCGTCTTGTAGCCGTGGGCCACGAGGAGATCGTTGAAGAGCTTCATGTTGAGCTCGTTGTCCTCGACGATCAGAACAGATCGGGTCGTGGGTCGCATTTCAGGCACGCGACGCTCGACGTTCGTTCCGGATTCCTGATACGTCATAGAACCGCCCACTCTCCATCGCGGTCGTTGTGCACCGATTCTCGGCTAAACCTTGGGTCATCTTTGCCTCGAAAGCAGTAACCAACAGTTAACGTCAGCTAACCCATAGGAACCGCTATGTTTCGGTCGCGATCAAAGCCTCTGTCCAAGGATGATGCCGAAGCGCTAGCGTTGCAGGTGCTGACTTTTCTCCTGGCCGATTCAACGCAGAGCTCGCGTTTTCTCGGGTTGACGGGAATTATGCCCGACGACCTACGAAACGTCGCAAATTCTCGCGAGCTTCAGTCTGCGACGTTCGAATATATTCTTTCCGATGAAGGACTTTTGCTGTCGTTCTGCCAAGAGGCCGGCGTCGATCCCGCGTTAATGGGTCCAGCCCATCATTTGCTGGTGGGATCGGACTTCTGATAACCGCCGCTAACCGCTGAGAGGCGATCTCGCGCGGTTAGTGCACGGCCTTCGTATCCGGGCATTTGCCAGGAGCCAGCAACGTCAGTTCCTTCAATTGGCCCCTGATCGAAAACTCACCATAGTCGATATTCAAATCGCTGGTGACACCGTTCTCGAAATAGCGGAAGGACAATTCGTAAGCAGGCGTCTGATCGTGCTTGTCCTTCCCGGCATCGAAATAACTGATCATCATCGGCCAGGAATCGACGGTGGCCAGCGCGTCGGCCCCCTTGAATGAAGCTGGCACGGCCTTGGTATTCTGCTCGTACTTTTTGCCGATGACCGTGTTGGTCAGGTAGTATTTCTCGCCCTGCTCCGACCCATCATAGAGATTGGCAGCAAACATCTTCACGCCACTCTTGGCCGCCTGCACCAGCGTCGAAGCGTGTTGCATCGGAAAGTAAATATCCTGAGGCAGCGACACGCGCTTCTTCGCGGGCTTCACGAGATCAACACCGACAACAGGCGTTGCGCCCTTCGAGCGCGCCGCATCCCCTTGGCTCGTGTCGGCAAGTTTGTCGTTTTGATATTGCGTTGAGGAAAATCTGAGTTTCTTCGCGTCCGCTTCCTCCCAGCTCGAGTTCCTGAGATCGCTCAGCGTCTCGGTCCCTTCCTGGTTGGTCATCACCGTCACGAAACGCATGTTCTGCGTATAGCCATCGCAGGGCGAACCGCTCAGCTCGTAAACCATCCGGCCGGTTACGCCCGTTACGCCGGAGCCCGCAGTCGAGGTCCCCATCGAAAGCTCGTAGACGGCGCGATGCGGAGCAAACGCAATTGGTTCAGCCGCAGCAGCCGGTTGGACAGGCATCAGAACTGCGAGGACGAGAAGCGCGAACGTGGCAGAGCCCTTCCGCATGGTCATTGGCTTACTCGCTTTCCGGCTGGACAGACTTACGACGGCAACAGTCTAGTTCGCAGATAAGGCATTGCAAAGAGGCGTCAGCACGGCACATGCTCTACCGGAATTCCAGCTGCAGGTAATCATGACGATGACAACAGTCGAGCAAAGGCTTTCCCAATTGGGGCTTAAACTGCCGGACGCCCCCCAACCCGTCGCCAATTACGTGCCTTTTCTCATCTCCGGGGACCAGCTTTTCATTTCCGGACAGATCGCCAAGGACGCCACCGGCCGCGTGTTGACGGGCCTCCTCGGCGGGGGCGTCTCCATTGAAGACGGACAAGCCGCGGCAAAGGCCTCGGCGCTGAGCTTGCTGGCACAGGCGAAGGCGGCTCTTGGCGACCTCGAAC
Source organism: Pseudomonadota bacterium (assembly GCA_023390485.1). Lineage (GTDB taxonomy): Bacteria > Pseudomonadota > Alphaproteobacteria > Rhizobiales > Hyphomicrobiaceae > Hyphomicrobium_B. Next base: position 3,098 of record JAEWCT010000405.1, on the reverse strand, counting down.
GCATCGTCCAGGTCTTGAGGTTGACGGGCTTCGTCGCCTCGACACCGGAATTTGCCGATCATCCCAAAATCATCAACGGTGCATCCGATCTTCTCGTCGCGGTTTTGGGCGACGCCGGCCGCCACACGCGGTCCGCCGTCGGCGTTTCAAGCCTCCCGCTCGGCACCTGCGTCGAGATCGATGCCATCCTGAAAATTCGCTGACGCCATGCTCGATCGTGCAGCCTTCCTCCGTCCGATCGCACACCGCGGACTGCACGACGCGAAACGCGGGATCATCGAGAATACGGATCACGCCTTCGAGGCGGCGATCGACGCCGGCTACGGCATCGAATGCGATATACGGCCGATCAAGGGCGGATTCCCGGTCGTCTTTCACGATGAAACGTTGAACCGGCTCGTCGACGGCCGCGGCCCACTCGCAGCCGTCAGGGAACGTGACCTCGGCTCACTTCGCTATCGCGTCGGGAGAACCGCGATTTTGACGCTCGCGGGCCTCCTTGATCTCGTTGGCGGCCGGGTGCCGCTGCTTATCGAAATCAAAAGCGAATGGGATCCGCCGGACCGCGATTTTCTCGCCAACGTCACGACGCTCGTCTCGGAATATCGCGGCCCCGCGGCCCTGATGTCGTTCGATCCGGATGTGATGGCGACTGTACGCGGCCTGGCGCCCGAAATTCCGTGCGGCATTGTTTCGGGAAGCTTCACGGGCGCCGGTTGGTGGTCGCGCAAGATCAATAGGAAGCGCGCTTCGGCCCTCCGCAATTTGCTCGAGTCCGGCCCCGTTTCGCCTGATTTCTATGCGTATCAAGTCGATGCCCTGCCGACGCCAGTCACCGAATACGTTCGCCGCGTTTCGGGTCTTCCGCTATTTACTTGGACGGTAAGAACACCGAAGCAGCGCCGCATCGCCGCCACCTGCGCCGATGCCATGATCTTCGAAGGCTTTCGCCCTTAACGATAACTTCGGATCACCGCAAGCAACGCGGACCTGCCCTGTTTAAGGTGATTTGGTTCTTGCGAAGGAGTTGCGTAAACTAGAGCCTTCACAGCAACGGTGACGATGCCGATATCTTCCGAGACAGCGGTGAAGCTTGCGCCGTCGATCGCATCAATCGATGCGGCGCAGTGGGATGCTTGCGCCAATCCCGACCCCGCAGAATTCAATCCCTTTGTCTCGCACGCCTTTCTGAAAGCGTTGGAAGAGTCGCACGCAGTCGGCAGCAAGAGTGGCTGGCTGCCCCGTCATCTCATACTCGAGGATGAGAATGGTGCGATCGCCGCGGCGGCGCCCGCTTATCTGAAATCACATAGTCAGGGCGAATACGTCTTCGATCACGGCTGGGCCGACGCCTACGCTCAGGCAGGTGGACGCTATTATCCGAAGCTGCAGATCGCGGTGCCGTTTACGCCCGTCCCCGGTCCGCGCCTTCTCGTGAAGCCGGGCGCCACCTCCTACGCCGACGAGCAATTGATGGCGGCCGCCGCAATCGAGGCTGCGCGCCTCGGCGGCCTTTCCTCTGTGCATATGACATTTCTGAAGGAAGAGGTTGCCGAACGGCTGCGCGCCCTTGGCTTCCACACGCGCATCGGCCAGCAGTTCCATTGGCAGAACCAGAGCTACGCGTCTTTCGACGATTTTCTCGCGAGTTTGGCATCCCGCAAACGCAAGGCGATCCGAAAGGAGCGGCAGGCCGCGCTTTCACCGGGCATCGAGATCGAGCACGTCGCCGGCCGAGGTATCGGCGAGGCCCATTGGGATGCTATGTTCGCGTTCTACATGGACACCGGAAACCGCAAGTGGGGCCGGCCGTATCTCAATCGAACGTTCTTCTCGCTCCTCGGTCAGGCGATGGCGGAGCGCTGCCTCTTGGTCTTCGCGAAACGGCACGGGCGCTATATCGCCGGCGCCCTGAACCTCATCGGCGGCGACTGCCTTTACGGCCGCTATTGGGGCGCCACAGAGCACCATCCGGCGTTGCATTTCGAGGTCTGCTACTATCAGGCGATCGAGTACGCTATCGCGCACGGGCTTCCGCGCGTCGAAGCCGGCGCCCAGGGAGAACACAAGCTCGCGCGCGGCTATCTTCCGGTCGCAACATACTCGGCCCATTGGCTCGCCGACCCGGCTCTGGAGCGAGCAGTGGAACGTTTTCTCAAACAGGAGCGCGAAGCCATATCCCGGTTCAATGCCGACTTGACCGAAATGGGCCCCTATCGCAAAGACGAGGCCTGAAGCGGCGCCGAGCGAGAGGTCGCTGCGGGTTCAGCTAGGTGGAACATCATGGCCTACGACGCAAACAACATCTTCGCAAAGATCCTGCGCGGCGAAATTCCGTGCCACAAAGTCTACGAGGATGCCGATGCGATCGTCTTCATGGATGTGATGCCCCAGTCCCCTGGCCACGTCTTGGTCGTTCCCAAGGTTCCGTCGCGCAATCTCTTGGACGCCGACCCGGCCGTGCTCGCAAAGGTCATCCCGCTCGTGCAAAAGGTGGCGACCGCAGCAAAAGCGGCCTTTGCAGCGGACGGCATCAGCATCGCGCAATTCAATGAGCCCGCCGGCGGCCAGACCGTCTTCCACCTGCATTTCCACATCATTCCCCGCTTCGAGGGAAAGCCGCTCAATTTGCACGCTCGAAATATGGAAGAGGGCTCGGTGCTGGCCGCTAACGCTGAGAAGCTGAAAGCTGCGCTGGCGGCGAAGTAGACCGCATCTAGCGCACGCCGGCTAACGCGTCCGAGAGAAGGAACGCCTCAAGGCGAGGCCGGCGCGCCAGATGAGAAAGCTGGCCGCCACGACGAGCACCAGGCTACCGGCCTGATGCAAAGTGATCTCGTTGGCTTCAATGCTGTCGATAGCAATAACCGCAACGACGGCGGCGCTTATGAGGGCAGGCGCAAACCAGCCTAAACCCATCAATCCCGACGACACCGCGAGCAAAGAAGCAGCGAGCCAGATCATAGGCTAACGCGAGCCTCGCTGATTTTCATGGGTTTACGGATTGCCAGATAGGGAAACGGCACGACCCGAAGGCCGTGCCGTTGAACCTTACTCTTCTTTCTTCTTCCGCGGCACACTCGGTACCGCACCGGAGC
>JAEWCT010000388.1 GCA_023390485.1 Pseudomonadota bacterium | reverse complement strand
CGGTCATAGCGATCACGGGCCCAGGCCATACATCCGGTCGAGTCCTGCCCACCTGAAAAGAGAACAAGAGCAGACGATTCCGGCACGGCTAGAGGCTCCTGCCGTCGAAAAGCGTAGGCGTCAGGGAGGCGGCGTCGACCCCATCGAGACATCTGACATTGATGGCCACCATGGACGCTCCGCTGGGCGTCGTTCCATAGGAGTAGGAGCCTATCCCGCATTCCGGGCAGAACGTGTGGTGGATCTTCTTCTTGTTGAACAGGTACTCTGCCTCCTCATCCTTACCGGACAGTAGGCGAAACGCGCTTACGGGGACGAAGCCCATGATCGACCCGCGTTTCTGGCAATATGAACAGTTGCAGATTTTCAGCCCATCGAGCGCAAGTTCGGCTTCAAAACGCACGCGTCCACAATGGCAACCTCCCGTCCACTTCCTCGTTTCTGACATTGGCGCACCTTTGGTCCTGGGCGAATGTCCTTTCGGGTAGGTTCGAACTGCCCGCGAGGACTTTGCCTTGTTCGCAATTGCGGTTAAAACCCGCGCCGAAACACTTACAGCAGCCTCGCCTCGATAGGCCAGTCTCAAACACATCGGAAACGCTCATGACCGCCATCGTTGACATCACCGGCCGCGAAATCCTCGATAGCCGCGGCAATCCGACGGTCGAAGTGGATGTTCTGCTCGAAGACGGTTCGGAGGGGCGGGCCGCCGTTCCATCCGGCGCATCGACGGGGGCTCACGAAGCGATCGAACTCAGAGACGGGGACAAGGAGCGCTATCAGGGCAAGGGCGTTTGGAAAGCGGTCGACGCCGTCAACGGCGAGATCTTCGATGCGCTTTCCGGCATGGATGCCGAGGAGCAGCGCGGGATCGACGCGGCCTTGCTTCAGCTCGACGGTACGGAGAACAAGAGCCGTCTCGGCGCCAATGCCATTCTCGGCGTCTCGCTTGCCGTCGCGAGGGCGGCTGCGCAATCGAACGATCTGCCGCTCTATCGCTATATCGGCGGCGTCAATGCGCACGTGCTTCCCGTGCCGATGATGAACATCATCAACGGCGGGGCGCACGCCGACAATCCGATCGACATCCAAGAATTCATGATCATGCCTGTCGCGGCGGAGAGCTGTGCGGACGCCATTCGCGTCGGCTCGGAAATCTTTCACACCCTGAAGAAGAATCTCAAGGACGCAGGGCATAGCACCTCTGTCGGCGACGAGGGCGGATTCGCACCAAACCTCAAGAGCGCCGATGAAGCGCTGAGCTTCATCATGAAGTCGATCGAGAAGGCCGGCTACAAGCCGGGCGAGGATGTGATGCTGGCGCTCGATTGCGCTTCGACCGAATATTTCAAGGACGGAAAGTATCAGCTTGCTGGCGAGGGCAAGACGCTCGACAGCGCGGGCAATGCCAAATATCTCGAAGATCTCGTGAACCGCTATCCGATCATCTCGATCGAGGATGGGATGGCCGAGGACGACTGGGCCGGATGGAAGCTGCTGACGGACTTGCTCGGCAAGCGCGTTCAGCTGGTCGGCGATGATCTCTTCGTGACGAATACCGAGCGACTTGGCGAAGGTATCGACAAAGGTATCGCGAACTCGATCCTGGTGAAGGTCAATCAGATCGGCTCGCTCTCCGAGACGCTCGATGCCGTCAGCATGGCGCAGCGTGCAGGCTATACTGCCGTCATGTCGCATCGCTCGGGCGAAACGGAAGATTCAACGATTGCCGATCTCGCCGTTGCGACCAACTGCGGCCAGATCAAGACAGGATCGCTTTCGCGGTCGGACCGCTTGGCAAAGTACAATCAACTGATCCGGATCGAGGAAGAACTTGGCGCCGTCGCGGTCTATGCGGGCCTGTCGATCCTGAAGCGCAAGCCGAGCTAACGCGGCGCAGCCATCAGTGGCGGTGCGCTGGGCGAAACGCCTAGCGAATATGGCCATTGTTGGATTTTTATAACACCCCATCGCGGTATTGTGACGCCGGAACGCTACACCGTTCTGCCGCGTTCCGTTCGTATGAACGGGAGTGTTATGCGTCAGACAAAATCAGTAGCTTTTCGTGGGCCAGATCGGGCCCGTAAGATTGATCGTTATCGGCGGCGCGCGTGGGTGCAACGCCGGGTGACGCTGCGTAGCGTTGAGCTTCCCGCCAAGGAGCCTCACCACGTTCGCTCATGCATTCCGGGTGAATTTCCAGAGCCGCCGAAATCAAAAGCGCTCGCACTTTTTCGGCGTGGCGTTGGCTTGGCGTCGGATCTGTTAATCCTTCTTATTGCTGCTCCGTTCTTTGCCATTTGGTTTCTTTACCGCGGCGCAAGGATGCTGCTGCGCGGACTGCGCTGATCCGAATGTGATCGATGAATGCGTTGCGCAGGCGGAACGCTGCAGGCAACGGATGCGTTGCAACCTTGCATTGTCACTGAACCAAACAAGGATGGATATGCCATGAGGAAGATGATTGCGGCCTGCGCCATTGCAACCCTGTTCGGCGTGGCACCTGCTCTCGCCGCCGATACGTCGAACGACAATCAGCCGCCTTCGGACACGAGTTCCGGACCCGGCGTGAAGGGCGCACCGGGCAATAAGAACGGTCCCGCGATGGATCCGCAGGGAGCCACCGGAAATAGCGGTGCCGGTGCAGGCGAGCAGGGCATGTCACCCTCTCAGGACGCGACCGGCGTCAAGGGTGCTCAAGACAGCACCAATGGCCCTTCCGACAAGAAGCCCGGCGACGACGATAAATAGCGCATCAAAAGGCCCCAAATTCCGGGGCCTTTTTTATTATCACATACAAGCATTGATCGATTTTAACCAAGAATGCGGCTGGTGCTCGTCATTTGGACGGAGAGGCGGTGCTGGCCGCTGCGGATGTGCTCAACTCGTGATCGATATCGACCGTTGGGCAGCCACCCGCTCGCAGAAGGGCGTTCACGCCGTCCGCGTCGTGGCGGAGTTCGGCAATCCTGGCGACCTTATCCTGATCGACGCTTTTCTGGCCTTCCATGTGCTCTATCCAGCTCGCAAGGTTGTCCGAGCCGGATTCCAGCGATTCCTGCAGTTTCCGTATCTTCTCGATGTGCTGTTTTATGAAGGCGGTCGGTTCGGCGCAGGGGTCGCTTGAAGCGGATGAGGAAGGCGATTTGTAACGCTTCGCCCAGCCGCTGTCCGCGTCGCAGACGAGCCCTGAAATGAACGCGGCGCCCGTCAAAGCGGCCAGTGCCCAACCTCTTTTCCCGTGGGGACTTCGCATGAATTTCTGCGCCTGGGCAATCGTCGATAAGCGAGTCGGATCTCGCGGACGCTAGGGTAAGTGGAAGGGCTGCGAATGTAGATTCGGCGATCCGAACTAGTGCCGATCATTTGTGGGTAAATTCGACACGTTCGTAGCTACCGCGTCTTATGTGCGCACATGAACTTTGCCAAATTTTTTGGGCTTCGAGATTAAACCCGGAGGGCTTGTTTGGCGGGGTTTGTTGATCCGGTCCAATGCGAGTCGCGCCGATGATCCGTGTGCCGGGCTGGGGTATTGCAAATCATACAATTTTGAAATGCTCGTGGTGATGTGAACGTCTGTGGTCACGTTGCAATCTCAGGAGTGAAAAACGCTGCGCCTCATTGTGTTCAGCGATGACAAACTGGCGTCCCGCCGGATGCTGGGCTAGGTTCGGTGAGTTCCGCGGGGGTGCGGGCAGGGGGAATTCACGACGTGAATAACTGGTCCATCGCCAAGGTGGCGGGCAGCGTCCTTCTTGCTGCCGGTCTTTCCGCGTGCGCGGGCACGCCGGTTATTCCGCCGCCACCGCAACACCTTGCGTCGCCGGAAAAAGACGAAGAGCCGAAGACAATTGCGGATCCGAACGAAGCTTTCAATCGCTCGGTTTTCGAGAGCAATCAGACGTTCAATCACGCGGTTCTCTATCCCGTCGCGCGGGCCTACAACGAGAATGTGCCGGAGCCGGTGCGGGATAGGGTCGAAGCGTTCTCGACGAATCTTTCCGAGCCGATGGTGTTCGTAAACGATGTTCTGCAGCTTCGGCCGCAGGCGGCGGTGACGACGCTCGGACGTTTCGCTTTCAACTCGACGGTCGGCATCGGCGGGCTTTTCGATGTTGCGGCGACTCAGGGGCTCAATCACCAGTCGGGTGATTTCGGTCAGACCATGTACGTCTGGGGTTATCGGGACAGCAGCTATCTCGTATTGCCGGTCGTCGGGCCGACGAACGTCAGAGACGCGATCGGCAGTGGCCTCGAATTTGCCGCGCAGTTGAATTCCGGAGCTTTTATCCCGGCGTCGGTCCAGTCGATGAAGAGCGTCGCGGATTTCATCGAGGATACCGAGACCGTAAGGAATGCCGTCGATGTGGCCGGGACCGTCACCACCCCGCTGACCAATCTCAGCAAAGCCCAGGATATGGAGACGCTGGAGGACAGCTCGGTCGACTTCTATTCGATGCTTCGGAGCGTCACGGATCAGAAGCGGCAGGCCGAGCTGCAGGAGGCTTTGACCACGAGTGCCCTGACTGGCACGCCGCAACCGCCGGATCCCAACGCGATTGAACCCGTGATGGTGCTGGCGTCGTCGCCGACGATTCTCGAATTGCGCCGCACGCGGAACGTTCCGACCGAGACAGTGGGCTCGATCGTTGTCGTCGGGCCGCCGGTACCCGCACCCCAATAAATCCCCTTCGACGTCCTCGCGAGTCGGACCGCGCCCGACGTGTGGCGCCGGAGCTGTTCGACCTCTCAAAACGCAATCTCCAGTATTGCCGTCAGATTGGCACAAGGCCGCGCGCGGACATTCCGCTTCCGGATCGTGGGCTGCTCGCAGCAACATTTTTGGACGTTCGCGCGGGATGGCGGGCGTCGGCCTAAGTGGCAAGGTACGACATGCTGAAGACAGCGACTGTCCAATTCGAAGCCGAGAGCGCGCAGGGTCTCATAATCGGCAAGGCGCCGATCGTGCGTCATCTTTACGAGGGTCGAGATATCACGCCGCTCTGGAACGAGTTGATGGCGCGGGTGTCTGCCGATACGACCGATGCCGCGGCGTTCCTCGATCTTTCGACGATTTTGCGCACGTTAGGTCACGCCGAAAAGGCGGCCCTCGCGCAGACGGCGGCTCTGGATATCCGCCGGACTTTCCAGATTCGAAACGGGCGCGGTACGGGGCCGACAGTTCTGGCTTTCGTCACGGCCGGCGATTTCATGGCCAATACGCCGATCGAATTTCTTCTGGAGAGTTCCGACGCGAACATCCTCCTGCATTATGTCGATTGCGCCGCGACGGATCTCTCTAACGTTCCGCATCACGACGTTGCATTCGTTGCGATCGCCGAGTCGCCGGCGAACCGGCCGGTCCTGCAGACGCTCCAGCGGCTTTTGACCGGGTGGTCTCGCCCCATCATGAACAATGCGCCTCTCAGGAT
>JAEWCT010000249.1 GCA_023390485.1 Pseudomonadota bacterium | reverse complement strand
TTGCGTAGAGATCGGCGTAATCGGAGGCACGGATTTCGACGTCCGGCGTTTCCGGATTCAGAAGTCCGGTAAAAAAGCGGCTGGCTACCTCGCCGGCTTCGCGCTGCCACAGCGGGTTCTGTGCGTTCGATGCGGATGCGTCGTCATCGGGCAGCGTCGCGAGGGCTTCGGCGCTCGCGGCATGGGCGCGGGCGAAATCGGCAAGCGTGTGCGGGTGCTGATTGGCGTAGAGATGGGTCAGCGGCTTCATCGCTTCTGCGATCTTCATGACGAGCGAGCGTGCGCCTTCGCGATCTTCAGTCCACAGGCGTCGCGCGGCGACGTGCGTGAATTTTCTATCGCCGCCGTCGTCGCGTTCGGCCGTATCGAGAGCTGCAACCATTCCTTCGATGCCGCGACCGAGGTAGGCCGTGCGAAATGCCGTGATTTCCAGCGCACGCGCGTAGCGCCGAATGTCGAAGGTCTTCAGGCCGACCCGGCACAGAGGATGGCGCAGCAATGCCATCGTCTCGGCTGGCGCGAATTCGCTGACGACTGCGTTGATGACAAGGGCAAGGAATGCGCCGGGGACGGTTTTCGCGAATGGCCGTCCGGCGCTGTCGTCGACCTGGATGCCCCAGGCCTCGAGACGGATGGCGACGCGACGCGCGAGCAGCCGATCTGGCGAGACGAGTGCGGCGGTGCGGCCCGGAGTTTCGACGGCTTCGCGAAGGATCAAGGCGACGGTCTCGGCTTCGTCTTGCGCCGATGGCGCCTCGATCAGCGAGACGCCGGAAAGGGATTCGGCCAGTTTCTCGCGATCGGCCTTTGCCGTGAATTCGTGCCAGCGCGCGGTCGTCGCGGACGGCCGCATCGCCTCGCTGAAAAAGGCCGCGCGTGCGGTCCGCGCCGCTTCGACATCGGCGTTGGGTAGCGTCGCGACGTCATCGCGCGAAATGCCGAGGCCGTCGAGCAGCTTCCACAACCCGAACTGCGGGTGCTCAGGGTGATTGGGGATTTCGTTCCAGCTTTCGTCATCCAGCGAGCGGTCGAGCGCGGGAAGGACGATGGCGCCCGAGGGGTGGGCAGCGACGGCTCGCATCAAAGTTACGGTCGATGAAATGGAGCCGGTCACGCCCGCCACGATGACGATCTCGTCGGGTTTGAGGCGCGAGATGCGGTCGGCCTCGGCGAGGAGCAGCGCGTTGCGACGGGCTTCGGGAGACGTCAGGCCGCTGGCCGCCAGATAGTTCGGCCACATCTCGGTGACGATCTTCAGGAAGTCGACCGTCTTCTTCCAATGTTCGGAATAAGTTTCGGGAACGAGATTTTGAATGCCGGACAGCGAGACGTTCTCGCGCTCGATGTCGTCCATCAGCTTTCCGAGTTCGCCGGCGAGCTGCGCCGCTTGTGCGGGCGTAGATCCGAGATTGGTCTTTCCGGCTTTCGAGGCACTTTCGGCCATGGATTGACGCCAGCGGCCGACGAGCTGCATCAGGATCAGCGTCCGGTCGAGCGAAGCAATTGCGGGCGGTTGCTCGAGGGCATCGGCACCGGACGGTCCCAGTTCCGCGATGCTGGTGATCAGGGAGAGATCGCCTTCGCCCTCGGAGATCGGCTGGATGCGCGGCATGATCAGCGCCCGCGTCTCTGCGACAGAGAGGAAGGCTTCGCGCGCGACGCGTGCCGCACGGCGCGTCGGCAGAAGAAGCGTGATTTTCGGCAGCGACAGGATGTTGGGCGGTTGCCGGCCCGCTGCGGGGAGGTCGCCGTTCAGGATCGCCTTGGCGAGCGCTTTGAGGAACGGCACTCCGAGCGGTAACGTGAAGACGTTGGCTGGCATCAGTTCCCCGGTATCAATCGGAGCTCGTCGTCAGTGGTTGCGTGAGCGCGGCTTCGGCTTCAGCGAGCGCATCAGGCGTTCCGACGTGCATCCAGACGCCTTCGAGACGAAGGCCATAGAGGCGCCCCTTATCGATGGCGCGATCCCAGAGTTTGTTGAGCGAGAAAGCCCCCTGCGGCGCGTTTTCAAAGAGACGCGGATGCGCGATCGACACGCCGGCGAATACGAACGGCGCGAGACGCGGGCCGGTCTGGCGGGTCAGGTGCCCCGTCGCGTCCATCTGAAAATCACCGAGGCCTTCGTAGCCGATGCTCGCGGCGAGTGGCGCAACGAGCATCAGGCTGTCCATCTGGTTCGCGTCGAACGCATTGAGCAGGCGATCGAGATTGGAGCCAAGTCCTTCGATCCAAACGGAATCGGAGTTGTGAATGATGAAGGGACCGTCGCCGAGCTTCGGCAGTGCACGGAGCGCGCCGCCGCCGGTATCGAGCAGTTTATCGCGCTCGTCGGAAAATATGATTTTCGGGGCGGAGCGGTGAGCCAGATGCTTTTCGATTTTGTCGGCGAGGTAATGGACGTTGACGACGGCGCGTTTGATCCCTGCCGCAGCCAGGCGATCGAGAACGTGGTCGATCAATGGTCTGCCGCCAAGCGGCACCAGGGGCTTCGGGAGCGTTTTCGTCAGCGGACGCATGCGCTCGCCCTTGCCGGCTGCCAGTACGAAAGCGCTTGAAGGGCGCTTGGCGGACGTCATTTGGAGCGTCTCCGAAATCGGGTTAGATCTTCAGGGCTTCTGCGCGCAGGCTCCGAGGCAGGTTCTCGTCATACCATGCCTTGAGGGCGGTGAGACCCTCGTGCTGTAGATCCCGCTCGAGATACCCCCAGATCCTTGGCATATGGGCAAGGTATTGCCTTTTTCCGTCGCGCATTGCGAGTCGGGCGAAGATGCCGAGGATCTTGGTATTTCGTTGTGCCCCTAGTGCGGCGTAGCTGAAGCGGAATTCGGGCCGGTCGAAAGCCGGATTGCGGGCAGCCGTGGCCGCGACGTAATGATCGAGAAGCTGTTTTTCGAGGTCTTCCGGTACATCGACCCGCGCATCCTGCAGGAGCGAGACGAGGTCATAGGCGGCCGGCCCAATCATGGCATCCTGGAAGTCGATGATGCCGACATCGCGCGGGCTCGAGCGGTCATCGAGTGCGATCAGATTCGGCGAATGGAAATCGCGCAGCAGCCAGGTCTTCGGCTGGCTCAATAGGCGTTTGAACGTTGTCTTCCAGAGGGACGTGAATTCGTCGCGTGCGGATTGCGGCGGCGCCTTGCCGTGCAAGGCGGGCCAGTAC
>JAEWCT010000033.1 GCA_023390485.1 Pseudomonadota bacterium | reverse complement strand
GCTCCGCGAAGCGCAAAGCCAGGCGCAATGAAAAGAGTGAGCGATGAAGCTCTTCGTCGGACTTGGTAATCCTGGCGAGAAATATCGCGCCAATCGCCACAACATCGGTTTTATGGCGGTCGATCGCATCGCCGAACGCCACGGCTTCGGCCCCTGGCGAAAGAAGTTTCAGGGCCTCGTCTCCGAAGGCTCGATCGGCAACGAACGCGTCACGCTTCTGAAGCCCGAAACCTACATGAACGAAAGCGGCCGCGCCGTCGGCGAAGCCCAGCGCTTTCTCAAAATTCCGCTCACCGACGTCTACGTTTTTCACGACGAGCTCGATCTCGCGCCCGGCAAGGTAAAAGTGAAAATCGGCGGCGGCAATGCCGGTCACAACGGCCTGCGCTCGATCACAGCGCACATCGAAAACGAGTATAAGCGCGTGCGCCTCGGCATCGGCCATCCAGGCGCGAAGGATGTCGTCATCCATCATGTTCTGAACGACTTTGCGAAGGCCGAACGGGAGGGTCTCAACGATTGGCTCGATGCGATCGCAGACGCGACTCCTTATCTCGCCAAAGGCGACGACGCGCGCTTCCTGAGCGACGTCGCCCGCTGGAATGACGATGAGCCGCGAAGCGATGCCCCGGCACGCAAGACTGAACGCGAGCCTGAAGAACCGCGCCCACCCAAAAAGCAGGCGTCAGGGCCACACCCCGCCGGTGAACGCGCCTCCAAACGCCAGTCGGCGTTGGCCGAGAACTTGAAAAAATGGCTGGGCGCGCGAAAATCCGGCGACGGCGGCTCGTGATCGTTTCTTCACGCACGCGTTGGAGCATTTTCAAGCAAAGTGGGCACCGGTTTGCGTCAAGAAAATGCGATAAATAAATAGCCGAGCGTCGCGGGGGGGTAAGCGTCATGTCCGAATATTCCGAATATCAGGAAGAGGGCTATTCGAACGGCTCGCGCAACGATGGTCCCTTCCAGACAATCGTCGGCGCGCTCATCCTCTTATTCACGGTCGGCGTTTTCACCGCTGTTGGCTGGGACGCCTATAACGCTGTCGACAAGGACAAAACCGGTATTCGCCGCATCTTCGCCAAGCGATGGAACGAGCGCACGCTCGTCTTCCCCATCGAAGGCACCGACCGGGCCGGACGCCGAGCCCTGTTCGACGTCGTCGTTCTTACCAAGAACTATGGCTGGGTCCGCGGCTCAACGACCGAACTCGCAAAGGACGACCGCCGCCTGTCGCCACAGGAAATTCAGGAAGAGGTTCTGGCGCCGCAACTCCGTGAAGGCCTGGGCTCAGCGCGCGGCCTGATCGCGGTCGGCCTTGCGAGCCAGGAAGGCGATGTCGCGCGCGAGGAGCAGCGCGGCGGCGAACGCGCCATCCGCACGGCACAGTGGGTGCAGGAAGCTCTCGGCGAGCGCATTCCGATGTGGACACTGAACCTCGGACGCTATGTCGACCCCTGCGCCGATTGCGAAGATACAGACACCAGCTGGCAGCGCCCATTCATCGTTATCGCCGTGCGCCAGGTCGATCAGGGCACGCATATTTCCGAAGCGCTTGCGGAGGCGATGTCCTACACGACCAACTTGCCGGCCCCATCGCGCTATTCGGCTTTTGCGTTTGCCAAATTCACCCGGTGAGCCATAGGGCCGCAGAAGCTGCCTATAAGGCTTCACATTAGGCCGCCGCTCGCTTAACCCGACGGCAGCAACTCAACCGGACATCTCCCCGCCATGGGCTTCAAATGCGGCATCGTCGGCCTGCCGAACGTCGGCAAGTCGACCCTCTTCAACGCGCTGACGCAAACCGCGCAGGCGGAGGCAGCCAACTATCCATTCTGCACGATCGAACCCAACGTCGGCGAGGTCGCGGTTCCCGACAGCCGCCTCGACACGCTGGCGAAGATCGCAGGCAGCAAAGAGATCCTTCCGACGCGTCTGACCTTCGTCGATATCGCCGGTCTCGTACGCGGCGCCTCAAAGGGTGAAGGGCTCGGCAACAAGTTTCTCTCTCACATCCGCGAAGTCGATGCCGTGGCCTACGTGCTGCGCTGCTTCGTCGATGAGGATGTCACCCACGTCGAGAACCGCATAGATCCGCTGGCCGATGCCGACGTCGTCGAAACCGAGCTGATGCTCGCCGATCTCGAAAGCCTCGAGAAGCGCATCTCGCAGATCGAGAAGAAGGCGAAGACGGGCGACAAGGAAGCCAAGGCGCAATACGCCGTGTTGGAGAAGCCGTTGCAGCTCCTCCGCGAAGGCAAGCCCGCACGCCTCGCCAAGATGACGCCGGAAGAGATGCCCGCCTTTCGCGCCCTGCAGCTTTTGACGTCGAAGCCCGTCGTCTACGTCTGCAACGTCGAAGAAAGCGCCGCCGCTAACGGCAACGCCCATTCGAAGCAGGTTGAAGAGCGTGCAAAGGCGGAAGGTGCGGCCGTCGTTGTCATCTCGGCCAAGATCGAAAGCGAATTTGCGGGTCTGGCGCCTGAAGACCGTGATGCATTCCTCGCCGAAATGGGCCTCGAGGAAGCCGGCCTCAACCGCCTCATTCGCGCCGGCTATAGCCTGCTCGATCTTGTGACGTATTTCACCGTCGGACCGAAGGAAGCCCGCGCTTGGACGATCACGCGCGGAACGAAGGCGCCGCAGGCCGCCGGCGTGATCCACACGGACTTTGAAAAGGGCTTCATCCGCGCCGAGACCATTGCCTATTCCGACTACGTCACGGGCAACGGCGAGACGGGCGCGAAGGAAGCTGGAAAAATGCGGCTCGAAGGCAAAGAATACGTCGTCCAGGATGGCGACGTCATGCACTTCCGATTTGCGAACTAGGGGTTGATGCCATGTCCTCAGAGCTACCCGACCGGCTCAGCAACGATCCGAAAAGCCCTCATTTCAACGAAGACATCCTGAAACGCGACATCGGCATCCGCTTCAACGGCGTCGAGAAGACGAACGTCGAGGAATACTGCGTGAGCGAAGGCTGGATTCGCGTCGCCGCCGGCAACGCCAAAGATCGCGCTGGCCGGCCGATGACGTTGAAGCTTAAGGGCAAGGTCGAGCCGTACTTCCGCACGGGCGGATAATTATCGCCTCACATCAACTCGCACGCCGCCTTCGCGTCGCTGCGGCCTTCTTGGCTGCAGCCTTTCGGGCAGCGGTCGAACGTGCGGCAGAGCGTTTGCGCGTAGCTGCAGCACGCGTAGCCGAAACCTTTCGAGCAGCTGTTGAGCGTGCGGCCGAGCGTTTGCGGGTAGCCGCCGCACGCGCAGCCGAAGCCTTCCGGGCAGCCGCAGGACGCGCAGCGGCGGCCTTACCACCGATCTTGCCGCCCCGGCGCGAAGATGCCGTCGACACCTTCTTGCCGCGGCCGGAACCGCTCTTCTTGCCGCCGCCGGTTTCCTTGTTAACCGTGGCCCAGGCGCGCCTTGCGGCTTCGCGCCTTCGAACGCCACGCCTCTCGTAGCCTTCTTCGATGTGTTCGGCCTGGCGTTTTTGTTTGCTGGTGTAACTGGATTTGTCTCCACGCGGCATGTTCGCTCCTCCTCGTTACGTTGAGCGCTGCCATAGC
>JAEWCT010000218.1 GCA_023390485.1 Pseudomonadota bacterium | reverse complement strand
GAATGTGCACAGCCTTCCCGGCGACGTCGCCTTTGCCCGGTCCGAAATCGACTTCGATCTCGCTGTCGCCGGCGATGGCGCGAACCGTGGGCGCGAGCACGCGCTTCAGCGGTTCGGATGGGGCTTCGCGGCGTTTGGTAGAAGGCGAACTCACTGGCTAAGGTCCAATCTTGGGTCAGCGTCGTGAATTCCCCTCCCCTCAGGGGAGGGGTTAGGGGTGGGGTGAAAATCTAAACGCAAAGGACGCATTTTTGGGACCGTCTTGCAACAAATGCTGACATTACGGGTGTGGTGGCTCCCCGCCCCCGACCCCTCCCCGCTGGGGAGGGGAGAAAGTGACGCCCGCGGCGTGGGAAACCTGACCTAGCTCAATGCGACGTTTGCCGTGCTTTCGGGAAGTTCTTCGCCGAAGCAGCGCTGATAGAATTCAGCGACCAGCGGCTTTTCGAGATCATCGCACTTGTTGAGGAATGTGACGCGGAAGGCGAAGCCGATGTCGCCGAAGATCTCGGCATTTTCGGCCCACGTGATCACGGTGCGCGGGCTCATCACGGTCGACAGATCGCCGTTGATGAAGGCCGATCGCGTCAGATCCGCGACGCGGACCATGTGTGAGATCTGTTTCCTCTTGGCTTCGGTCTTGCCGAACGACTTGACCTTCGAGAGGACGATTTTCGCTTCGTCGTCGTGCGGAAGATAGTTCAGCGTCGCGACGATCGACCAGCGGTCCATCTGCCCCTGGTTGATCTGCTGCGTGCCATGATAGAGGCCCGACGTATCGCCAAGGCCGATCGTGTTTGTCGTCGCAAACAGCCGGAACGCCGGATTCGGCCGAATGACCTTCGACTGATCGAGAAGCGTCAGCTTGCCCGAGACTTCGAGCACGCGCTGAATCACGAACATGACGTCCGGGCGGCCGGCATCGTATTCGTCGAACACGAGCGCGATGTTGCTCTGCAGAGCCCAGGGCAGGATGCCCTCACGGAACTCCGTTACCTGCTTGCCGTCTCTCAGCACGATCGCGTCCTTGCCGACGAGATCGATGCGCGAGACGTGGCTATCGAGGTTGACGCGAACGCAGGGCCAATTCAGGCGCGCGGCGACCTGCTCGATGTGGGTCGACTTGCCCGTGCCGTGATAACCTTGGATCATCACGCGGCGGTTGTGCTTGAAGCCCGCAAGAATCGCGAGGGTCACATCCCGGTTGAACAGATAATCGGGATCGACATCCGGCACATGCTCGTCGGCTATCGAGTAGGCAGGAACCTCGAGATCGCTGTCGATATTGAAGACTTGGCGGACAGACAGCTTCATGTCCGGAAGGTTGGCGGCCGCCGCGCCGGTCGCGCTAGATGACGTGCGCATTTCCATTTGGGTTCCCGATCAATTCGCCCAGCCGCCGCAAAAACCCCAAACCGGTGCAACTCCCTGCGGGCGCACTCGGTTCAAAGGCTTGGAGGATTAGACCAGGCCAGATTGCTTCAAGTAGTTATAGGCTTGCAGAATTTCGCGCAACTTTTCCTCGGATCGGCTGTCGCCGCCATTGGCATCGGGATGGTGTATTTTCACCAATTCCTTAAAGCGCGTCTTGATATCTTGAGGCGTCGCCTCGTCGCTCAGGTCCAGGACACGGAGCGACTTCTGTTCCAGCGGCTTTAACTGGCGGCGGAACGTCGATGTTTGTGTTCGGGAGGAACGGGCCTTGCGCGGCGCCCGAGCCGTCGCTTGAACGCGGGCAGCGGCCTCAGCCGTCCGTCCCTCGTCGCGCGCGCCGTGCGCCCAGGCGTTGGCGCCAGTCTTCCAGGTCGGGCGATGACCCGTCAGCGCGTCCTTGCGGAAATTGCTGACCTCGGCATCACTCATGCCCTCGAAATAGTTGTACTCTTGATTGTACTGCCGGACGTGGTCCATGCAGAAGTGGAAAAATTCGCCATCACGCCCGCGGCCCTTCGGTGCCTTGTGCGCGCCGGGCTTATCGCAACCCTTCCACTGGCAAAGAGGCGCGCGCGTTTCCTTCGTGGCGCTCTGGCGCTTGGAAGAGACGCGGATGCTATCGAAGTATTTCGAGTCCAGTTTCATCGCTGAATTATGAGGGTTGGCGCGGCACGAAACAAGGCGGCAAGAAAACGCTTGATTTCCACTGAGACTGTGCGGTCAATCTCTTAATAGCCCCTTTCGAGGCGCATCGCAGTCATACCGTTCGGAAGTTTTTCTTTAAGAGACAAAAATGTCGGTTACGGGTCGAGTTCGGGAAAAGCTGATGGTCGCGCTGCGCCCGACACGGCTCGACGTGATCAACGAGTCTGAGCTTCACGCCGGCCATCGCAACTCGCCCGGCACCGGCGAAAGTCACTTTCGCATTCTCGTCGTCTCGGATGCCTTTTCGGGCAAGAGCCGTCTCGAACGCCACCGGCTCGTCAACGACCTGTTGAAGGACGAACTCGCGGGCGGCATTCATGCTTTGGCGCTATCGACGCTCGCGCCAGGGGAAGCCTTACCGAGGTCCTGACTCGAGCTTCGGCGAACTTTATCTCACCGCCCTTGCGGCGGCGGCCGTAGCGCTTCCCTTATCGGCATGAGACACGGGCTTGATGCGAATAGCCGTGATCTTATTCCGGCTTTTGCGCAAAATTTCGAACCTATAGCCGTGGAA
>JAEWCT010000120.1 GCA_023390485.1 Pseudomonadota bacterium | reverse complement strand
CCTTGAACTGCGTCATGCGGTTCAGCCAGCCGAGACGCGCGACGCAATTGAAGACCCATGCCAGCTCAGCGTGGGCGCTGACCTGCGATTGATTGAAAAGGATGCTTTTCTTCGGATCGAGACCAGCGGCGATGTAGGCTGCCGTCACCTGACGGATCGCGTTTCTCAGCTCGGCAGGGTCCTGCCACACGGTGATCGCGTGCAGATCGACGACGCAATAGATGCATTCGTGCGTCTCCTGCATTTTGATCCAATTGACCATCGCGCCGAGATAGTTGCCGAGATGCAAGCTGCCGGTCGGCTGCATGCCG
Source organism: Pseudomonadota bacterium (assembly GCA_023390485.1). Taxonomy (GTDB): domain Bacteria; phylum Pseudomonadota; class Alphaproteobacteria; order Rhizobiales; family Hyphomicrobiaceae; genus Hyphomicrobium_B. Next base: position 3,230 of record JAEWCT010000120.1, on the reverse strand, counting down.
GAGAAGACGCGCGGCGTGATTTTCATGGGTGTGCGTACCGTGTTGAAGAGAAAGCCGGCGGCCTTATCGCGTGCGGGCGGCCGCAGCGCAAGTGGCGGCGGCTTTTGCTAGCTCCCGCGGCGGGTCAGGCGGCCGAGCTGGCCGATGGACATGACGCCTGTCGCTAAAATCAGAACCGCGAAGACGCCCAGCCCGATGCCGATTTCGACGGCCAGGAACGACGCCTTTACGAAGAATCCGCCGCTGTGATCGAGGTGTGGTGCGAGGACGTGGCTCGTGCCCAGCAGTGCGACGACCATGGCGACGCTCGAAAACAGGATCAAGGGTACGTTCCGCTTGAGCCTACCGTCGATGATGAAGTCGCCTCGGTGCCGCAAGGTCGACCACAGCAGATAGGCGTTGAGCCAGCCGCCGAGGGCCGTCGCAATGGCGATGCCGAGCTGGGGCATCAGCCCCATGTGCCGCAAAAGGAAGAACAACGCGATCGAGCCGACAGTGTTCGCTGTGAGACTGATCGTTGCGTAGCGCATCGGCGTCTTCGTGTCCTCGCGCGCGTAATAAGCAGGTGAGAAGACCTTGATCATCACGAACGCGGGAAGTCCAAGGGCAAAAATCGCGAGCACGGATGCCGTGACTTTGGTGTCGGCCGCGCTGAACGCGCCACGCTCGAAGAGGACGCGCGTTATATCGACCGGGATGGCCGCGAGAGCCAGCGCCGCCGGTATCGTCAGCAGGAGCGCGAATTCGAGCGAACGATTTTGGCTATCCATGACACCCGCCGTATTGCCGCTTCTCAACTGGCGCGCGACGTCGGGCAGAAGCACGATGCCGATCGCTATGCCGACGATTGCCAGCGGCAGCTCGTAGACCCGGTCGGCGTAATAGAGATGCGAAACGGCGCCGGGCTGAAGCGAAGCGATGACGGTGCCGATGGCGATATTGAGCTGCGTCACGCCGCCGGAGATGACGCCTGGGATGCCGAGCCGCACGAGCTTGCGAACGTCCGGAGTCAGGCTTGGACGGCGGATCGCAAGTTTCATTCCGGCGTTGTGCATTCCCCACATCAGAAGCAGGAGCTGGAGAAATCCGGCTACGAACACGCCCCATGCCTGGATGATGCCGGCTTCGGGGCCTGCCCGGTAGCCGAGCCACAGCGAGATCAGCGTCGCGATCATCATCGCGCCGTTGAGGACAATCGAGACGGAGGCGCTTTCAGCAAAGCGTCCGACGGAGTTCAGCGCGCCCGACATCAAGGCGACGATCGACATGCACAGGAGATAGGGCATCGTGATCCGTGTCAGCAGCACGGAAAGATCGAACTTCTCCGGCGTAACATTGAAGCCCGGCGCCAGGCCGTACATCAAAAATGGCATCGCGAGTTCGGAGACGATGGTGACGATCAGCAGCACGAAGAGGAGGCCCGCCATCGCGTCTTCGGCAAACCTGCGGGCTGCTTCCTTGCCGTCGCCTTCGAGTTTCTTGGCGAATATCGGGACGAAGGCCGAGTTAAAGGCGCCCTCGCCAAAGAGACGCCGGAAGAGGTTCGGAAAGCGGAAGGCGACGACGAAGGCGTCGGCCACCCATCCCGATCCGAGCGTTGCCGCGATCAGGATGTCGCGCATGAAGCCGAAGACTCGGCTGAGGAGGGTGAGGCCGCCGACGGTCGCGAACGATTTATAAAGTTTCATCGATGGGAAGCTTACTGTTCGCTTTTGGCGCCAAGGCGGAAGTTTCGCCCTCTTAAACCGGCTTACGGCCGGAAACATCCGGCAATTTGATGGCCTAATGCCTCACTTGTGGGGCGTGGCCGCCGGGTCACGGCCGCGTCTCGCCCGGTTTGTTGCATTTTGGGCTTCCCGGTTTGGCATTCCGGGGGCATTCGCCGCATTCGTCAGGCGCGGGCAGGCTCAGATGTATTCTTCACAGGTTCGGTAATCGGATCGAGAACGGATTGCAGTCGCGCTCGGAGGGCGGCCTGGCGGGTTTCATTGACGATCTGCTTGCCGACCAGATCGGTCACATAAAAGACGTCGACGGCCTTTTCGCCGAATGTCGTTACGTGCGCTGAGGCGATGTCGAGCGACAGATCCGAAAGGACGGACGTCAACTCATAAAGGAGACCGGGGCGGTCGCGGCCGGAAATTTCCAGCACCGTCAGGCGATCGGAGAGTGCGTTGTTGATGACGATTTCGGGCTCGACGGTAAAGGCCTCGACGCCTCTTGAGCCGATGCGCCGCTTCTGAAGCAGAACGGGAAGCTGCTCTTTGCCGGTCAGCAGACGCTCGATGGTGTCGATGATACGGCGGGCGCGGCGAAGCTCGTCTTCGTCGTCGCGGAATTCGCGATTGAGCAAAAAGGTATCGAGCGCGTAGCCGTCGCGCGTCGTCGTGATGTGCGCGCCGGCAATGTTGGCGCCTGCCGCAGCACAGGCGCCGGCGAAGAGCGAGAGAAGCCGCGCGTGGTTCGGCGCGAAGACCGTAAGCTCTGTTATGGCCGTAAAGGCATCGGTCTTGATGGCGGTCGCGAATTTCGTATGCGAGCGCATGGCGTCGCGCACCACGTTCGCATGCTCGACTTGCGTTGCGAGTTCGGTGCGGAGCCAATAGTTCTGATAGTGCCGCTCGATAAAGCTGTCGACGCTGTCAGCCGGCCAATCGGAGAGCGCGTTGCGCAATGCCGCTTGCGCCTGCTCGATCCGTTCGGCGCGGGGAGCTTGCGTGTGGCCGCCTGCAACGAGCGGTTCGGTTTCATGATAAAGCGTGCGGAGAAGCTGGCCTTTCCAGCCGTTCCAGACGCCGGGGCCGACGGCCATGATATCGGCGGAGGTCAACAGCAGGAGCAGTTTCAGGCGCTCTGGACTTTGGACGATGCTGGCGAAAGCACGGATCGTGTCGGGGTCTGAGATATCGCGTGAATGTGCGAAGTTGCTCATCGTCAGGTGCTGCTGGATGAGCCAGGCGACGAGTTCCGTTTCGCCAGCCGTCATGCCGAGCCTCGGGCAGACCTTGCGCGCGATGCGGGCGCCGACGGTCGAGTGACTTTCCTTCCGGCCCTTGCCGATATCATGAAGGAACGCCGCAACGAGTAGCGCGCGACGGTTCTGTATAGAGGAAAAGATGGCCGTCGAAAGCGGCAGATCGGCCGCAAGCTCGCCGCGTTCGATAGCGACGACGTTGCCAAGCGTGCGCAACAGGTGCTCATCAACCGTGTAGTGATGATACATGTTGAAC
>JAEWCT010000016.1 GCA_023390485.1 Pseudomonadota bacterium | reverse complement strand
CCCCCACTGCACACACCCACCTCATCCGCGCCATCGCTACCCACATCACCCGCACGCCCCTTCCGTCATCCTCGACCGGACGAGCAACGACTTCCGTCATCCTCGACCGACAGCGGCAAAGCCGCGTCGAAGGTCGGGGATCCAGCGCAAGAATCGTCGAAGACGCACTATCGAGCCTCCGGCACGTTTCACGCTGGATCCCCGAACGCGCCTCCCCCGGATCAAGTCCGGGGTCACGCGTTCGAGGATGACGAAAGGAAGGTTGAGTGAGGTCGTCTTGGGTCTTTAGGTCTACAAGCTCAAGATGATGGCGCCAGTTGTCGCCGACAAGCCCGCGCTTCTAGCTGCGCTTAGGTATCTAAAGCGAGATCAAGCTGGCCGTCGGTATCGGATGCAAATTTGGAGACGGCGACGCCGACCAGACGAATGCCCGTCGTGACCGGATAGACGGATCGCACCAGCGATAAGCTGATATCATGAAGCCGATCGCGCGTTACGACGGCTCCCGATACGGTGCGGCTGCGGGTGATAATCCGGAAATCGGCGTATTTGATTTTCACGGTGACCGTCGCGCCGAAGCTTTGGTTTTTCTCGCACCAAGCCCAGACGTCATCGGCCATCTCGAGGATCCCCACTTCGATTTCGGCGGGATGAACGCGATCCTCCGCAAACGTAGTTTCAGAGCCAGACGACTTTCTTGGCCTATTGGGTTCGACGGGACGGTCGTCTTCGCCGCGCGCGATGGCGTAATACCAGGTACCGGATTTCCCGAAATGCTGCTGCAGGAATTCAAGACTTTGCGCCCGAAGATCGGCGCCGGTGTGGATGCCGAGCCCGTTGAGTTTATCAGCCGTCACCGGCCCTACGCCATGAAACTTCTTGACCGGTAGGCTTTCGATGAATTCCGCGCCCCGCTGGGGCGGAATGACGAACTGCCCATTGGGCTTGCGTATGTCGGAGGCGAGCTTAGCGAGAAATTTGTTATAGGAGATCCCGGCAGATGCCGTCAGCTTCGTCTCGGCGAGAATGCGCTCGCGAACCTCCGAGGCGGTGTCGGAAGCCGTCGGCAAGCCGCGCAAATTCTTCGTAACGTCGAGATAGGCCTCGTCGAGCGAAAGCGGTTCGATGAGTGGCGTGTACTCGGCGAAGATTTCCCTGATCTGACGCGAGACGGCGCGATAGACCTCGAAGCGTGGCGGCACGAAGATGAGATCGGGGCATTGCCGCAGCGCCGTCGTCGAGGGCATGGCGGAGCGCACGCCGAACGCGCGTGCTTCATAACTCGCGGCCGCGACGACGCCGCGCTTGGCGCCATAGCCGACGGCGACCGGCCTGCCGCGAAGCTCGGGATTATCCCGTTGCTCGACCGAGGCATAGAAGGCGTCCATGTCGACATGAATGATTTTGCGAACGGTGATTTCGCTCATGGCAGAAATCTAGCACAATCCATGTACACCGCCCGTCTCATTGCACTGGCAAGCGGTGCTTTGTGCTTTTTTCCCGTCATGGAAGCCACGACAGCGCCGCGCCAGATGCACAGTCAATGAAAGCCTCGCCGTGTGCGCTTGGGTCAAAAGCTATCTTCAATCACGCAAGCCCCACTACCCCATCCACACCACTTCCACACGACACCTCATCCCGACCATCACCACGCGCGTCCCGCGCCCATTCCACACATGCGCATTCGTCCGGCTCCGCGAAGCGGACCCGGTTGCGCAAATAAACAAAGGGACGGGGCGGCACGGCCTCGCTCTTTGCAAATGGTTTAGGGATGCGGACCATCGCCGCCCCGCGCATGCCAACTCTCCGCCTCGGCTCCGGCCCTTGCGTCCGTCGCCTCTCGTATGAGTGCGGACCACCGATGAACGGCGATCCCTGAGCCGTCGAACCCGCCATCCGCCCCCGCATCTCCTTTCGAGAAGGCGTTTCACCGCGCCGCCTCCTGAGAGGCCCGCGCGCGGCAGGCAGCGAACCCGCGGCATACCGATTTCTCCGCGCGACCCCGCATGCTCTTGTCCACACACGTCTCGCGGCACGAGCTCATGCCCTTTGTCAGCGTGGCAAGATGCGGAGAAGTATGCGGGCGCGGAAGAGAGCGGGGATAAGTTTTTTTGACCCCGTCATCCCGGCGAAGGCCGGGATCCAGCCAAGGTGCAGCACACGCACATAGCGGTGGCCTCCGCTACGCACCCGTCATCCTCGACCGAGCGCGGCCCAGCCGCGTCGAAGGTCGGGGATCCAGCGTGAGACTCGTCGAAGACGCAATATCGAGCCTCCGGCGCTCCTAACGCTGGATCCCCGAACGCGCCTCGCTACGCTCACGCGTTCGAGGATGACGAAGGGAAAGAGCCCCCGTCCTTACAAGTCGCAGCGGGGAGCATGAGGAGAAGGGAAGTTCCTTCTTTTAGAAGGCGCCGAATCCCTGAATGTGCAATGTTGTATAAAAGGTCTGCGAAACCTACCAACACCTCCGCCCGATCAAGGAGATTTGAATGGATCCTAAGAAATTTGCCCGCATCGCTGAATCACTTCGTCAGTATCGCCGGGCGGACCTTAGGGAATTTCAAAAGGAATTGGGCGGTCGCCCGGTCGACGCACTCTATGTCGACCCACTACCCAACGACGCTGTTCTCACGTCTGTATTGTCAAGCAACACAACATTTCTACTCGGCAGAAAGGGTACGGGAAAAAGCACCGTCTTTGCGAGAGCCCAGAGCGCACTTCGAATGCGTCGGGATGTATTGACGATTTATCTCGACGTAAAGAGTTTGTGTGAGCTCCCGAATTCTCAAGAACCTGTCATTAGAAACATCGAGTCCACGCGCATTGATGATGGCGTCCTGCGAGCACATTTGCTCAGAAAGTCTTTTTTGGGTGCAGTTATCTCTGAACTTCTCAAAGAAGTTGAAGACATTTCGAATGAGATGTCACTTTGGGACTCGTGGACGGGCAAAAAAAAAGCTTTCCGAGAACTAACGGAAAAGCTTTCCGCCTTGGGGCGAAAAACGAAGGAGGCTCGACTTTCCAAGTCGGAGCTTCCAGTCCTCGAAATTATTTCAAACAGCTGGAAGACGCGCCAGAAAATCGAACAAGGCCAGAAGAATTCCATCGGCGGAAAAGGGGCATTATCTACGCACAAAGCGGAATTGGAGGCCCACGCTTCAACGACCGATTTCGACAAGTCTCTCGACGACAGCGAAGTATATCAAGAGTATTCGGAGGCCGTCCTCAGATCGTTTCCTTTTGACGAGATAATTGGAGAAATAAAATACCTTTTGGAGAGTAGCGGACTAACTCGCATGGTCGTCTTTTTTGATGACTTTTCCGAGTTGAACATGTTAGATCAAAAGCTATTTGTCGATGTGGTGCTGTCACCGTTAAATAACTCAAGCAACGAGCGAATAAAATTAAAAGTCGCTGGCTACCCCGGACGTGTGTATTATGGCAAGATAGATGCAACGAAAGTTGATACTATATGCCTTGATTTTGCTTCCATATATGAAGCCACCGACGTGCAGAGCATGGAGAAGAGCGCTATAGAATATACAAAAAGATTGCTACTAGCCCGATTTTCCGCGTTCGATGAAGATATAAATCTGTATTTCGATACTTCTATCCCGTTAGACGAGCATATTCGTCTTCTTTTTCAGTGCACATTTAATGTGCCGCGACTTATGGGGTCTCTGCTGCATATATGTTATTTAGATAAAATAGCCGGAAAGACACCGATAACGGCGGCAGCTCTTCGCCTTGCTGCTCGAAAATATTTCGAAACCACAGTAGCGCAATATTTCGACAGGATGAATAGATTCGCGCTTGAACCTTTCGAAAACAAACTCGACCGTCATAATCAGCGTCAACTTCTTGATAAAATCGTGAATGAAGCGCGGGACGTTAGAAGAAAAATATCCGATGGATCGATCGGGGGAACGTATTTCAAGAGAATGGGCAATCCACCCACCAGTCACTTCGTCGTTAATTCCGAACTGGCTGATATGTTCAGATCACTGGAATCCAACTTCTTTTTGTCGAAATACAAAGATACCCGTGACAAGGACGGGAATGCGGTCATTGTGTACGCACTGCTTTACGGGCTCGTAGAATCCGAGCGAATGTCCTGGGGATATCCGCCAGGACGAGACTATCGAAATTATTTCGTACAGCGATGCTTTGACTACACAGCAGCAATACATTCATTTCTGTCAGGCACTCAGACAATCCGATGCGGAGATTGCGGAAAATCGTTCCCACTAGACGAGCAGAAGAGTTTTGAACTTTTCAAATGGCGGTGCCCGGACTGCCACAAGGGGATATGTTCCATTGTGAACTTGGCAGATGACTTCAAAAAGGAAGTTGCACAGCTCAAAACCAATCTAATGCTTGAGGAGGTCGAGCTAGCAATCTTGGAGACGCTTGATGCCGAGGACAGACCGATGCCCGCAGGAGAAATATCAGGCCTGATTGACGCAACATATCAGCTTGTCGGTCACCGCACGTCGAAACTAAGAGATCTTGGCTTAGTGGATAAACGCGCAGGCGATGACAGCGGAAGGGTCAAAAGCTCGATTACGGAGAAGGCTAAAAAGACTTACTTCAACTAGTGGGTGATCAGTTCGAAGGTTCGGGTCAAATCCAAAATTGACCTCACCCCATCCCCCACCACGTCCCCCCACTCCACACCCCAACCTCTTCCCCACCCGCGTCGCCCGCCTCCGCCATCTCCACCAGCTCTGCATAAACCGCCCTTGTGCACAGCGCCTCCAGCCTCCCGCGGACGAGCACGTAGGGCTTCAGTCCGCCGTCGGGCTCCGATGACGCGAACCGCAGCGGATGTTCAGGCCCGACCGTCACCACGTCATCGACGTTCGTGCGGAGCGTAATCGTCCGTGCACGGCCCTCGCCCGCGACCGCCATCTCGACGGCGAGGAACGGCGCGTCCTCGACCTCGACGTCGACCTTCTCCGCGGGCGTCACGAGATAGGTCCGGCCATCATCGTCCTTGCGCAGGATCGAGGCGAAGAGCTTGACGAGCGCGATGCGCCCGATGGGACTCCCCCGATAGAGCCACGTGCCGTCGCGGCGGATCTTCATGCCGATGTCGCCGCAGTAGGGCGGGTTCCATTTATCCACCGGTCTCGCGCCCTGCCCGCCGCCCTCGGCCGCCGCGCGCATCAGCGCTTCGAGACCCGGAGGATGTGCGTCAGTTTTGCCGTTCATCTGAGGAACTTGTGGTTTTTCATTCGCCATTTACGTTTCGCTCGAAGCAGGGGTCTCAAAGACAGCAATATCCTAACGTAACGTTCACTTGACCCTATGAGGGGCGGGCAGGATCGTCTACGTTCACGCGACCGCCGGGAACACCGCTGCTCGGCCGTTGTTTCCAATGGCGTTTTTCGCCAACAAGAATGACAAAACGCTGCTGCGCGAGGCCTCCCTTATGAGCACTGTCGTCGAAACCCACACTGACATCGTGCCGCGGCTCGAAGCCGCCGCCGAGCGCGTGCAGCGCGCGCACAAGGCGGCCGCAACCGTCATATTCGGGCAGGACCAGGTGATCGAGCGGACGCTCATCACGATCCTGTCGGGCGGCCACGCGCTGCTCATCGGCGTTCCGGGCCTCGCCAAAACGCTGCTCGTCGAAACGCTCGGCAAGGTCTTAGGGCTAGACGCCAAGCGCATCCAGTTCACGCCCGACCTGATGCCGTCCGATATCATCGGTTCGGAGGTCCTGGAGGACGAGCCCGGCCGCGGCCGCTCGTTCCGCTTCATCAAGGGCCCGATCTTCACGCAGCTGCTGATGGCCGACGAAATCAACCGCGCCTCGCCGAAGACGCAGTCGGCGCTGCTGCAGGCGATGCAGGAGCATCACGTCACCGTCGCCGGCCAGCGCCACGATACGCCCGCGCCGTTCCACGTGCTCGCGACCCAGAACCCGCTCGAGCAGGAAGGCACGTACCCGCTGCCTGAAGCCCAGCTCGACCGCTTCCTGCTGCAGGTCGATGTCAGCTATCCCGACCTCGTCGCCGAGCGCCGCATGCTCTACGCGACGACCGGCACCGAAACGCCGAAGCTCGAAGCCGTCATCTCCGCCCAGGAGTTGATGGCAACCCAGCGCCTCGTGCGCCAGATCCCCGTGCCCGACAAGGTCGTCGAAGCCATCCTGAAGCTCGTCCGCTCGGCGCGTCCTGGCACCGGCGAGAACGGCGACACCGACCGTTTTGTCGCCTGGGGTCCTGGCCCCCGCGCCAGCCAGGCGCTGATGCTCGCGGTCCGTGCGAAAGCCCTGATCGACGGCCGCCTCGCGCCCTCCGTCGACGACGTCGTCGCGCTTGCCGAGCCGATCCTGAAACACCGCATGGCGTTGACGTTCGCGGCTCGTGCCGAAGGCGAAGATCTCAGCCACATCATTGCGCGTCTCGCAGCGGCCGTGGAGTAGGTGCACGAATGGCGGGCCCACTAGGGCGGACAGGCGGCGGAAGCGAAGGCCAAGGCTCCAAAAGCATGGCACCGGAAAGCCGGCGCGTTCTCGGGCTCGAGCGCGAAGCCGTTGCGCTCGTCGATCGCATGCCCGAGTTGCTGATGGAAGCCGCACGCATCGCCTCGACCGTCGCGCAAGGCATCCACGGACGCCGCCGCGCGGGACCTGGCGAAACCTTCTGGCAGTTCCGCCAGTATCAGCCGGGGGAAAACGCCAGCAACGTCGACTGGCGCCGTTCCGCAAGCTCCGATCACCTCTACGTCCGCGAACGCGAATGGGAAGCGGCGCACACGCTTTATCTC
>JAEWCT010000398.1 GCA_023390485.1 Pseudomonadota bacterium | reverse complement strand
GCCTTCTTTCGCGTAAAGATCGACGACGCGCTTCAGCACGTTGCGCGGCGCGATCTCGACCGGGTCGCCGCTCTGCCATTGGGCGTCATGGATGACCTGCGCGGTTGGGCTCGACGCCCAGGGCGCCGGACGGATGGTCGAAAGATCCGGCACCATCATCAGATCGCTTTCGGCGTAGAGTTCCTGGCCGTCCTCTTCGAAGCCGACGTAGTCGCCCGTTATCGTCTGATGGAAGATCGAAATTGGAAGATGGACCGGGTCCAGTTTCACGAATTTTTCGGCGGGCATTGTCTTGCCGCGCGCAACGCCTGCGATGTCCGGCACAGCACAATCGATTTCCTCGATGCGGTGCTGGCGAAGCCAATCGCGAAGCGCTTCGGGCGTCGATCCGACGCCGAAGTCTCCGTCTTCGTTTAGGATCCGTGCGGGTGGGGCAGTCATAAGAACACCTGAGTGATTTGCTTTATTCGTTTCTGTTTTCGCGGCGCGTCGTGGTCGAAGCGATCGAAGCCATGCTTCACGGTTTTCCGAGGCGTCTCTCTGGTCCACGATCGGCCGAGGCTCTGCTCATTGCTTTCGGCGACCGTTAGACATTTTGGATTTTCGGGTTCGGAAAGCCAACAGACTTAACCCGGCCAGCGAAGCGACCTCAATAGGCGCAGTGCACCATAGCGCTATCTCATTCCTGTTTCGCTTAAATCGTGGCCTTGCCTAACGGGGCAGCGTCATGACCCCAGAACGTGCAGTTTAAGCAGTTTAATATGACGGTTAAGGGCTTTTTCTTGACCCGGTCACCTAAAACATTTCTTCGATGATCCGTTGTGCTTCGGAATTTATTTGAGCAGTATGGTCGGTGCTTAGCAAAACGTCGATTGTGAGAGAGCGGCGCTTTGCCAATCTTAACCGGGCTGTCGCTGACACCCGGTGAGGGACTGGGTCTGGAGGAATTCTGATGTTGACGGTTGGAAAAGTGGTGCGTCGCGCCGCGTGTTCTATTGTTGCCGCTGCTGCAGTGCTGGTGGGTCCAATGGCACAGGCCGCAGATAGGGTCGTTAAGGTCTACAATTGGTCGGACTACATCGATCCGGAGATCCTGACGGATTTCACGAAAGAGACTGGTATTAAGGTCGTTTACGACGTTTTCGACAGCAATGAGGTTCTGGAGACGAAGCTCTTGGCGGGGGGCAGCGGATACGATGTCGTCGTTCCGACCGGATCGTTCCTTTCGCGTCAAATCAAGGCGGGCGTTTTCCAGAAGCTCGACAAATCGAAGATCCCCAACTTCGCGAACATCTGGCCCGACGTCTACAATCGCGTTGCTCAATACGATCCTGGCAACCAGTATGCCATGAACTGGATGTGGGGAACGACGGGGGTCGGCTACAACGAAGGCAAGATCAAAGAGCGCATGGCAGATGCGCCGGTCGATTCTCTGGACATGATCTTCAAGCCTGAGATCGCCGCCAAGTTCAAGGATTGCGGGATTTACGTGCTTGATTCACCGGAAGACATTCTTCCAGTGGCGCTCAACTATCTGGGCATCGATCCCAACACCACCAAGGAAGAGGACTTCAAGAAGGCTGAGGATCTGATGATGAAGATCCGGCCCTATATCAAGAAGTTCCACTCCTCGGAGTACATCAATGCGCTTGCCAACGGCGACATCTGCATGGCGCTCGGCTGGTCTGGCGACATTCTTCAGGCTGGTACGCGCGCAACCGATGCCAAGAACGGCCAGGTGGTAAAGTACCATATCCCGAAGGAAGGCACGCAGATGTGGTTCGACATGATGGCCATCCCAGCGGATGCCAAGGATGTCGAAGAGGCACATATCTTCCTGAACTATTTGAACCGGCCGGAAGTGATGGCGAAGGCGTCGAACTTTATTCAGTACGCCAACGGCAACCTCGCCTCGCAGAAGAACATCGACGAGGGCGTTCTCAAGAACCCGGCGGTCTATCCCGATCCTGAAACGTTCAAGAAGCTTTACGTAAAAACCGCCTGGGACAACAAAACCCAGCGGATCGTCACACGAATGTGGACGAAGATCACAACAGGGCAATAAGCAAAACCGCGCCAGAACAAATCTGGCGCGGTTTTTTCTTTCACGCTTGCTCTCCTGGCGGAGAGCCATTTGCAAAACTTCAGGGACACGCTCATGGCTGTTGTGACTGCAGGCAATCCACAGGCAAACCATGCCTCATCGCAGCGTGCGGGTCCGCGCACCGCGGCGCCGCAGTCGGGGTTCGCTCCCTGGAAAAATCCGAGCCTGCCGCCGATCGTTCGCTTCGAGGGCATAACCAAGCGGTTCGACGATTTTGTCGCCGTCAACGATGTGACGCTCGACATCTATGAAAAAGAATTCTTCGCATTGCTCGGGCCGTCGGGCTGCGGAAAGAGCACGCTGCTTCGCATGCTGGCGGGTTTCGAACGGCCGACGCAAGGCAAGACAATCGTCGCCGGCCAAGACATTTCGGACCTACCTCCCTATCAGCGCCCCGTGAACATGATGTTTCAGTCGTATGCGCTCTTTCCGCATATGACGGTCGAGGGCAACATCGGCTTCGGGCTTCGCCAGGAGGGCATGCCCAAAAACAAGATCGCCGAACGTGTCGATGAAGCCATGAGTATGCTGGAGCTTCGCCAGTTCGCAAAGCGCAAACCGAACCAGCTGTCGGGCGGTCAGCAGCAACGTGTGGCGTTGGCGCGTGCGATCGCCAAGAAGCCGCGTATCGTTTTGCTCGACGAGCCGCTCGGCGCTCTCGACAAGAAGCTGCGGCAGCAGGCGCAGTTCGAGTTGATGCGCATTCAGGAAACGACGGGCACGACCTTCATCATCGTGACCCACGATCAGGAAGAGGCAATGACGGTCGCAAGCCGCATTGCGGTGATGGAGAAGGGCGTTCTCGTTCAGGTGGCGACGCCCGGCGATATCTATGAGAACCCGAAGACGCGCTACATCGCCGGCTTCATCGGCGACGTGAATATCTTCGAAGGAACGGTCGCCGCGATCGGCGATGGTTGCATCGAGGTCAACGCGAAGGATGGCTACCAATTCAAAACCCGGAGCTCGGAGCCGGTCACCATCGGTCAACAGGTGTGGCTGGCGCTTAGGCCGGAGAAGATCCGCATTGCGCATGAGCAGCCGGCGAGCGCGGTCAACGCCATTCCCGGCAAGGTCGAGGACATCGGCTATCTCGGCTCGATCTCGCATTACCATGTCCGCACGGCGCCGGGCGAACGCATAACGGCACTGCGCGCCAATGCTGCGCATACCGTCGAGCGGCCAATCAGCTGGGAAGACAGCGTCTGGCTCGACTGGCCGATCGACGCCGGCGTGGTTCTGACGGGCTGAGGCAAACGATGAGTGCAAAGAGCAATAGCCTCGGACGTTGGTACGTGATTGCGGCCCCTTACCTGTGGCTGCTGATCTTCTTCCTCATTCCGTTCTTTATCGTCTTCAAGCTTTCGCTTTCGGACGTGGCGACGGCCATTCCGCCTTACACGCCGACGTTCAATTGGTCGGAGGGCATCGGGAAGTTCATCTCGCAGCTCGATTTCGAGAATTACACCTTCATTTTCGGCGATCCGCTTTACGTCAACGCTTACCTCTCGAGCTTGAAAATCGCGGCGATCTCGACAGTTCTGACGCTGCTTGTCGCTTACCCAATGGCTTACGGTATGGCGCGAGCGCCAAAATCCTGGCAGCCGACGCTGATGATGCTCGTCATCCTTCCGTTCTGGACTTCGTTTCTGATCCGAATCTACGCCTGGATCGCGATCCTGAAGCCGGAGGGGTTCCTCTCGATTTTTCTCATAAAGCTGGGCATCATCAGCGAGCCTCTCCAGATCATGAACACGACGACGGCGGTCTACATCGGCATCGTCTATTCGTATCTGCCGTTCATGATCCTTCCGCTTTACGCGAGCCTCGAGAAGATCAATCCGTCGCTGCTCGAAGCGGCGCAGGATCTGGGCTCGCGCCCGTGGCGCGCGTTCTGGCAGGTCACGTTTCCGCTGTCGCTGCCCGGTGTTTTCGCGGGCTGCCTCCTCGTTTTCATTCCGGCCGTCGGCGAGTTCGTGATCCCCGATCTCTTGGGCGGGTCCGATACCTTGATGATCGGCAAAACGCTGTGGAACGAGTTCTTCAACAACCGCGACTGGCCTCTTGCCTCGGCGGTGGCGGTCATCCTGTTGCTGGTGCTGACGATCCCGATCGTACTCTTCCAGCGCCAGCAGCAGATTGAGCGGGAGAGCGGCCGATGAATAAAAACTTCTCCTGGTTCAATCTGACGTCAATCACGTTCGGCTTCGCGTTCCTTTACATTCCGATCCTGCTCCTAGTGATATTCAGCTTCAACGAGTCGAAGCTCGTTACAGTATGGGCGGGCTGGTCGACGAAGTGGTACAGCGCGCTTCTCGAAAATCAGGCTTTGAAGGATGCCGCCTGGGTGACGATCCGCGTCGGGCTCGTGTCTGCGACCGTCTCGACGGTTCTTGGCACGCTCGCTGCGATCACGCTGGTGCGGATGGGGCGTTTCCCCGGACGCACGCTTTTCTCGGGCATGATCTTCGCGCCTCTCGTTATGCCGGAAGTCATCATCGGTCTGTCGCTGCTGCTGTTGTTCGTCGCCATGGGACTCGACCGTGGCTTTTGGACCATTACACTGGCCCATATCACCTTCACGATGTGCTACGCGGCCGTCGTCGTGCAGGCGCGATTGCAGGACTTCGACAAATCCGTCGAAGAGGCGGCGATGGATCTCGGTGCAACGCCGATCAACACCTTCTTCCAGGTGACTTTGCCGATCATCGCGCCTTCCGTGGTCTCGGCATGGCTGCTGTCATTCACGCTATCGCTCGATGATCTCGTGATTTCGAGCTTTGCGACGGGGCCTGGTGCGACGACGCTGCCTATGAAGATCTACAGTCAGGTTCGACTCGGCGTGACACCGGAAATCAACGCCATTTCGACGATCCTGATTGGCATTGTCACAATCGGCTTGCTGTTGGCCTCCTTCGTTACGAGGCGACAGACGGAACGTGCGGAGCGAGAGCGCCGCAAGGCGTTCGGAGCTGCGGGTTGAGGATATCACGTGGGATTTGTATTTCGCCGCTCGGCGCGCTAAGCAGCGGCTTATCGTGACAGCTCAAGATTACATACGCTCGTACTACGCCGCGACCGCAAACGACCAGACGCGCTTTCCGGCGCTCGAAGGTACGGTCAAGGTGGACGTGTGCGTCATCGGCGGCGGCTTCTCGGGAGTCGCGACGGCGCTGACGATGGCCGAGCGTGGCCGCTCAGTCGTGCTGCTCGAAGCCAAACGCATCGGCTGGGGCGCGTCGGGCCGCAACGGCGGCCAGATGATCGGCGGCATTAGTGGGGAAGCGACGATCAAGCAGCAGCTTGGCGCGGCGGGTGCCAAGCTCGTTCGCGACATTCGCTATCGCGGTCACGAGATCATCGAAGGCCGGATCGCCAAATACGGTATCGCCTGCGATTTGAAGTACGGCTGGATGGAAGTTGCGGCGCGTCCGCGTCACATGGATCATATGCGCGCCTACGTCGAGGAGCGCGTCAAGGACGGCGACGGCGGTGGGCTCGAGATCGTCGAAGCCGCCGGAATGCCAAGCGTGCTCGGCACCAATTCCTACTATGGCGGTTACATCGACCGGCGCAGCGGGCATCTGCATCCGCTCAATCTCTGCCGGGGTGAAGCCAATGCTGCGGCGGCGCACGGAGCACAGATCTTCGAAAATTCCACCGTCATCAGCCTCGGCGGCGGCGCGAAGCCCTGGGTTCAGACCGAGCGCGGTCGGGTCGAGGCCGGGTCCGTCGTCATCGGTGGCGAGATTTTCAATCGGTTCGGGCAGCGGGGGCTCAAGGGATTGATGCTGCCTGCCGGCAGCTACATCATCGCCACTGAGCCTCTGACCGGCAGCGAGATGGCGACGGTCGATCCGCAAAATCTTGCCGTCGCCGATAGCAATGTCGTGCTCGATTATTTCCGGATGTCAGCGGACCGGCGGATGCTCTTCGGCGGCCGCTGCAACTACACCAACCGCGATCCGCCGGATATCGCCGCCGTCATGCGCCCGCGCATGGTCGAGATCTATCCGCAGCTGAAGGATGCGCGGATTGAGTTTTCATGGGGTGGGACTATCGCCATCGTCGTCAATCGCGTGCCGGCTATCGGGCGTCTCGCGCCGAACCTCTATTATCTACAGGGGTATTCGGGACACGGCGTCAACGCCACGCACATCGCGGCCGAAATCGTCTCGGATGCGATCTGCGGGACGACCGAGCAGTTCGATTTGTTCGATCGGATCAAGCACGTGCGACTGCCGCTGAGCGAGGTTGCCGGCAACTACATGCTGGCGCTGGGCATGCTTTATTATCGTATTCGCGATCTGCTTTAGCCCGGCTCACCAGCGCAAGAAGCGCGACCCGGCGAGTGCGCCTATGGCGGTCATCACGACGGTGCCGATCGTGTACCACGCCGCGAGAAACAGCGGGCTGTCATCGGGGCAGTGGCTGGCGTAGAGCGTTGCCGCGATGCCTGCGGACAGCAGGCCTCCGACGGCGCCTGCGATTGCGGGGTTCGCCGGGGCGCCCTGATGGAGTGCATAGAGCACGGCCGCCAACGGCGCCAACGATAGAAGCGGGATGACGATGAGGCATGCCATGGAGTTCTGGCCGATCATCCGCGCGTGCCATTGATCAGCGGGCACAGAGACAAGCTCGAGTGGAATGGCGATGAGAAGCAACGCGGGGGCCAGCGCCAGCCACCAGAGTTTCTTGCCGGGTTCAAAATCCGGTCGCGACAGTCCGCGAACGAGGACGTAAGCGGGAATTGCAAGGCTCAGCGTCAGCACGAATTTGAAGACGAAGCGCAGCGAAGACACCATCGACTCCGCGAAGTTGTCACGGATGCCAAGCGCCCAGAGAAAAAGCAGGCCGGAGATCAAGGCGCCTACTCCGACTGCGATCGCTACCGTTCGCGCAATCGGCGGCTCGACGCTTTTGGCGTCGGCAGCAAGGGCATTGATGAGGTCGTCCGTCTTCATAATTTCTTCTCTTGATAGGTATCGGCAAGCGCCTTCAGACTTCGGTGCAATGCGACGCGAACGGCGACTTCGCTCATTCCAAGGCGCTGGGCGACGTCGCGGGCCGATTGCCCGTCGATGCTGATCGATTGGACGATGTCGCGGTTCTTGCCGGAAAGGCGGCCAAGGACGCGCTCGACATCGTGGGCATCGATCGAGGCCTGCTGATCTTCGCCCTCGAATTCGAATTCACTCAGATCCACCGGAACTTCGGGGCGACGGCCGCGCCGCCGCAGGTCGTCAATCATCTTGTTGCGGACAATCGCCATCACCCACGGGCCGAGCGACATCGTCTGGTCCCAAGTGTGCCGCTTCAGATGGATCGCGAGCAGCGCGTCTTGCACGACGTCCTCCACATCTTCGCGCGGGACGCCGACGCCCGCGAAGCCTCGGCGGACCACGCCTCTCAAGACCGGCGAAAGCTCGGACAGCAGCCGGCGATAGGCTGCTTGATCGCCCGCAATTGCGGAGCGCATCAAGTCGGTCCACTCAGCGTCGCGAGCCTTCCGGTCCAAAATTACGCCTTCTCAATTGTCTTCGACGGCCGGCGGAGGAATGTTACGTGCGACCAAATATTATTAATGCGATGTCCAGGTCGGCACGCCGATCCGCTCGCTCTGCCGCATATGGCAGGGGCGGGACATAGTGCGCAAGATGGGAAAAACAGCGCGCCGGGTCAGCCGGGAGGCAGCCAGATCCAGAGGATGGCGACATAGGTGAGGCCGTGCAGCAGCTGATCGAGTCCAAGCGCCCACCAGAAGTATTTGTCCTTAGGCGTCCAATTCTCGCGGCGGACGATCTGCTCTTTCGTCCAGTCGATATGATAGTGAAGGACGAATTCCCCGGCGAGCAGGGCTGCCGCGAGGCCCAGGCCGCCGCCCGGAAAAAGCAAAAAGACAGGCGCCGTCAATAGGATGTGGATGAGCGCATGCCAGAGCCCGCCCGGCGCGCCGTAGGATCCCTTCTGGCGGAAGATCAGGTCCGTCTGCAGGATAAAATCGGCGACCGCGTGCTTGACGAGAAGATATGTGATCGCGGCCAGCGCCGCGTGAACGGGTGACATGGGCTTCCATCGCTGCCTGGCCGGCAATCAGAGCGCCCGGTCGTTCCGGAAGTTCGCTGCTGGTCGCCAACCTACTTCCCCGGGGCCTTTTTAGCGCAACCGAACTCCGGGAGATGTCACCTAGGGAACAGCGGTCTGCACAACTCGGTGCCGTGCAGACCGTTTTCCTGTTTGACCGATATCCGTGCCGCTCAGTTCACGCGCTGGACTTCGACGAGATTGTCCGAGAACGTCGGGGCGCGGCCGAGGCCGCTCCAGGCGTCGGACGAGATGGAGTTGACGGACCCGTCGGAGCGGTTGAGCGACCGCCAATAGCCGAGGGTGGCGACGACGATGCCGGGCGTGACGTCGTCCGTCACCCGCGCGACGCCTTCGAAGTCGCCGCGCTCGTTCTGCACACGCACCGGATCGCCTTCGCGGATGTTCCGCTTGGCGGCATCGACCGGCGAAATCATCACGAACTGCTCGCCTTGGATTTTGATCTTGTGCGGCTCGTTGGCGTAGCAGGAGTTCAGGAAGGCGTGGCTCTTCGGTGAGATGATGTTGAGCGGATAGCGCTTTGCAAGTTCCGGGTTGGTCTCCGGAGATTCGCGAACCGGCACATAGCCGGGCAGCGGGTCGACAGGCTCGCCCGATTGCTCGCCCTCGTACATGGCCCGGAAGGGACCGGCGACGAAGTTCTTTGCATCGTGCAACAGCAGTTCGACTTTGCCTGACGGCGTCGGGAACTTGCCCTCGCTGTGCGGTGTGCGCGTATCCGCGGAGCCGACATCGATTTTGTAGTACCCGTGCTTCTTGAAGTACTCCATGTCGACGCCGCCCATCTTGGGATCGGTCCAGTTGATGTATTCGGCGCAGAGCTCGCTGTCGGTCATTTTGAAGACTGGGTCGTCGAACCCCATCTCCTTGGCGAGCAGGCGCCACATCTCGCTCGTCGGCTTGCATTCGCCGGGCGGGTCGATCGCCTTCTCATTGTACGTCAAATAGAAGTGGCCCCACGACCACATCATGTCTTCGGCCTCGCCCGCCATGGCGGACGGCAGGATGATATCGGCATATTTCGCCGTGTCGGTGATGAAGTGTTCGGCAACGACGGTGAACAGGTCTTCGCGCTGCAGCCCTTCGACGATCTTGTTGGTCTCGGGCGACTGGCTGACGGGATTGGTGCAGAAAACGAACATGCTCTTGATCGGTGGATCGAGCTGCATTTCGCCGTTGAGCGCCTGGCCAAGCCGCAGATTGTTGACGACGCGCGTGCCGGGCTTGATCCAATCGGGCCGTGCGGCCTTTACCCAATCGATCGGGAAGTCCCACAGCGGTAGTTGCAGCATGCCGCCGCCGACGTGGCGCCAGGAACCGCAGACTGCCGGGATTGCGTAAACCGCACGCGCGGCTTGCGCGCCGCCGGCCGAGCGTTCGATCGCAACACCGATGCGGATTGCGGACGGCTGCGAGGTCGCAAATTCGCGGGCGAACTTGGCGACGTCGGCGGCTTTGACGCCAGTGACGCGCTCGACGTATTCGAGTGTGAATTCGGCTGCGCGGGCTTTGAGCTCGGGGAACCCGTGCGTGTGATTATCGACGTAGTTCTGATCGATCAGGCCTTGCTCGACCATTGAATTGATGATGCCGAGCGCCAGCGCTCCGTCGGTGCCGGGCTTCGGGCAAATGTGCCAGTCGCCCGCCTTTGCAGTGCGCGACTTGTAGGAGTCGACGACGACAACTTTTGCGCCGCGCTTCTGTGCTTCGAGCACGAAGGGCCAATGATGCAGGTTCGTCGAGATCGAATTGCAGGCCCAGATCACGATGTACTTGCTGTGCACGAAGCTTTCCGGATCGACGCCGCCGGTGGGGCCGTGCGTCAGAAGCCACGCGGTCGACGAGCCTGACGTGCAGTAGGTCTTCTCGTTCACCGTCGAGCCAAGGCGGTTGAAGAATGGGTCGCCAGAGTTGATGCCCTGCACGAGGCCCATATTGCCAAGGTAGCTTTGCGGCATGATCGCCTGGGCGCCGTAGGTCGCGATGATCTCGCGCCACCGGGTGCCGATTTCGGAGATCGCCTCGTCCCAGGTGATGCGTTCGAAGTTGTTGCCGCCATTCGGACCCGAACCCTTCGGGCCAACGCGGCGGAGCGGATACATCAGCCGATCCGGGTTGACGTGATGATCGGCGAAATCCTTGAGCTTCACACAGAGACCGCCGCGCGTGATGGGGTGGTCCTTGTTGCCGCGAACATCGACCAGCCGGCCGTCCTGGACCTCGTAGATCATTGCGCATGTGTCCGGGCAATCATGGGGACACGCACCGAAAAACTTCTCGCGGACCGGTTCGTCGTTCATTCACTTCCTCCAGTGGATGCCGGCCGTTTTCCGGCCTGTTCTGATGCGGCAATCTGGCATCGAATTGGAGGAGCGTCCAATCAAAGAACGTATGATCAACCTGTTAGGGCATGCGGTCGGGCATTTTGCCCAGTCAATCCAAGCTCGTCAGGGCACATCGGGCGCAGCGCAGGCATCCTCATAGCGGTGATTTCGTCCGTCGCGGTCGGTGAAGATGTCGACGCCGTCGTTGCCCGCTCCCGAGTGGCGTTCGATCGGTACCTTGCCGAAAGCGCCGGGGAGATCGAGAACATAGGTCGGAAGCGCCAACCCTGAGATCCGCTGGCGGAGTGCGGACATCAAAGCGCGTCCTTCGGCGATGGTCGTGCGGAAGTGCGCGGTGCCGGGGGCCAGGTCACCGTGATGGAGGTAGTAGGGCTTCACCCGTAGCTCGACGAGGCGCCGCATGAGGGCTTCGAGCGTTTCGACATTGTCGTTGACGCCCTTCAGCAGCACGGTCTGACTGACGAGGGGCAGGCCCGCATCGACGAGACGGGCAATCGCTTGGCTTGCCGGGCCTTCGAGTTCGCGCACGTGGTTCGTGTGCAGGCCGATGAAAACTGTCTTCGACGTAGCTTTCAGGGCTGCGATCAGTTCGGCGCTGACGCGGTCAGGATCAACGACGGGCACGCGCGTATGCCACCGCAGTATTTTGACGTGCGGGATCGCCGATAAGGCGCCGGTTACCTCGCGGATGCGACGCGGCGAGAGGATAAACGGATCGCCTCCCGTCAATATGACTTCCCAGATGTTCGGGCTGGCGGCGATGTAGTCCAGGGCTGCTGCAAGGTCGTCGGCTGACAGCGTTTCACCGTTTGCGGGGCCGACCATTTCGCGGCGGAAGCAGAAGCGGCAATA
>JAEWCT010000347.1 GCA_023390485.1 Pseudomonadota bacterium | reverse complement strand
GCGTTGTGTTCGTCGACGAGCCTCATGATCTCCGCCGTCGAGAGCGCCGCATTGAACAGGATCGCGAAACACAATTGCGTGCCGGATCGCGCAACGATGAAGCGGCCCTCGCGTTCAACATGGTTCGCGACCGCTCCGAGCTCTTCGGCAATTTCCCGCGCGATGCTCTGCGTGATATCGATCGAACCGTCAGGCTGCACATCCCGCGCGTCGATAAAGCCAGATGGCAGACAGGCGAAACCATAATTGACGTTCCCCGGCATTTGCTGCGCCAGCAGAATGTCGCCGTCGGAAGAGCGAATGATCGCCGAACCAAAACCGTCGACAACGCCGGCCTCGGGATAGCCGCCAAGCCGCCAATAGAGATAGCTTTTGAAATCCGTGCGCGTCAGCGTTGCTTCGAGCACGTCATCGCCGAAACGCACGCTATCGATCAGATGCACGATGCCATTGAAATACGAGGAATTGGATTTTGTCGCCGCCTGCCAATGCGCGTCGATATCGGCGGCATACTTGAGCGCAAATGGCCAAGGCTCACCGGATAATTTCAGCGAACAATTCGAAACGGATTTTACGCCGTCCACAAACGGAAAAACGGCATCCGGCATTGCCTGGGCTTTCACGTGCAAACCTCACGCATATACGGCGCGAGGGATCGGCAGCCGCAAATAAGTCTCCATTTGACTAAAACGCGCCCCAGCAATTTCGGCTCCTCTTCAAATGCTCGAAGCACAAATATGTTGGGCGCTTATCGATGTGAATTCCAACTGCACAAAAAAGCTCTAGCCTTGGCTTCAGCCAAGTTTGGTCATGACCCGGCCAAGATTCGAACCGCATATGACACTCACGACAGCGTCGCTGGGGGGCGACAGTCAAGATCTCCCAGCACCTTTGGCCGGTTTCAGCATCCTGGTGTTGCACCAGGTACATTGCGGCGAGGTGTGATGATGGATCACCTGCCGCCCGATGGAAACACCATCGGGCTCACGCAGCGGCCGCGCTGCGTCAGAGCCCCTTTATATCCGAAGAAGCCGTGCAAGCGGCAGAATCGGAAACGGGCGGCAGAGGTCCCCGCTCCTCTGCCGCCCGCGTTAGTCCCGGTCGATTGTCCGAAAGGTCAGTTGGCTGGATTTGACGTAGACCGCCCGCGCTGCCGTACGTAAACCCTCCCCAAAGTTCGGTAGTGCGGGCGGTTCCAGCTGTCTGGACCCCGCCCGAAAATCTACCGCAGCGATCAGTTCTTGCCCTTGTCGACGAGCTTGTTCTTCGAGATCCAGGGCATCATCGCTCTGAGCTTCGCACCGACTTCTTCGATCTGATGGCTGTCGTTCAAGCGCCGCGTCGCCTTGAAGTTCGGCTGACCCGCCTTGCACTCCAGCATCCAGTCACGCGTGAAGCGGCCGGTCTGAATGTCGGCAAGCACGCGCTTCATCTCCGCCTTCGTCTCCGGCGTGATGATTCTCGGACCCGTCTTGTACTCACCGTACTCGGCCGTGTTCGAGATCGAGTAGTTCATGTTGGCGATGCCGCCTTCGTAGATGAGGTCGACGATCAGCTTCACTTCGTGCAAGCATTCGAAATATGCCATCTCCGGCGCATAGCCCGCTTCGACCAGCGTCTCGAAGCCGGCGCGGATCATCTCGACGAGACCGCCGCAAAGCACGGCCTGCTCACCGAAGAGATCCGTTTCGCACTCTTCGCGGAACGTCGTTTCGATGACACCCGAGCGGCCGCCGCCGATGGCCGACGCATAGGAAAGAAAGAGATCGTGCGCGTTGCCGCTCTTGTCCTGATGGACCGCGATCAGGCAGGGAACGCCGCCGCCCTTCTGATATTCGCCGCGCACCGTGTGACCGGGACCCTTCGGCGCCACCATGCCGACGTCGAGGTCGGCCCGCGGCTCAATCAGATTGAAATGAACGTTGAGGCCGTGCGCGAAGAGCAGCGCCGCGCCCTTCTTCATGTTCGGCTCGAGTTGCTCTTTGTAGATGTCGGCCTGCAGTTCGTCCGGCGTCAGCATCATGATGACGTCGGCCCACTTCGCCGCGTCGGCCACTTCCATGACCTTGAGACCAGCGCCCTCGGCCTTCTGCGCCGAAGCCGAACCCTTGCGCAGCGCAATGACGATGTCCTTGACGCCCGAGTCCTTCAAGTTCAGCGCGTGCGCATGGCCCTGGCTGCCGTAGCCGACGACCGCGACTTTTTTCGATTTGATAAGATTGATATCGGCATCACGATCGTAATAGACGCGCATGGGCGGCCTCTCGGGTTCCCCGGTCGAAATCGTTCGGAACGGGCTGGGTTGAAAGACAGGGGCTCGGAACCGGGCCCGAAATCTGGGCGGAACCTACAGAGATCGGCATAAGGATTCAACGGGCCGGGGTGCTACCGACTGCCCTAGATCGAATTTTTCTCAGCCCCGCTACCGGGCCCCGTGCAACAATTAACTGAACACTAACTCCGAACACGCATATTTGCGGTCTCCGATGCCCAATTTGGACCCGACGCCATGCGAATGATCGCGTTATTCGGAATGCTGTTTGCCGTCGTCACCCTTGCCGGTTGCGGGAATAGCGCGACGGCCGTGCAGCCGAAAACGAAGGTCGAAACGGGCGTTTTCATCTCGTCGGGCGACTGCGCCGGCGTCCAGAAACTGACGATCGACCAATGCGGACAGGCGATCGACAAAGCTGTTGCGCTGCATCGAAGCCGCGCGCCGTCCTATAATTCGCTGAGTGCTTGCGCAGCCGCCGAGGGCCCGGACCGCTGCGCCAAGGGCGTCGACGGCAAATACCAACCGAACATCCAGGCATTTCTGGTGACCTTCGGCCAGCCGCCGAGCGCCCTGCCGCTCTACGCCACGTCCGATGGTTCACTCGCTTTCAAAGGGCTCGACAAACAGAAGTTTGGGCTGAACGATGACGGTTCTCATTTCTCTGAATCGGCCGAGGCGTTGGCACACGAAAACGCCCGGATGGCCAAGAAGGGCTGACGCACGGCGTAGAACGCTCAAATCATTTCGCGGACGAGCGGCCACAGCGACGCAACGAGCGCAACGGCCATCGCCACGTTGAAAACCTTGACCTGCCGCTCATTCGCGAGAAGCGGCCTGAGCGACGTGCCGAAGAAGACCCAAGTCGTCGCTGCAAACAGCGAGACCGTGAGAAAAATTGCTGAAATCAAGCCAACGCCGGCCCAAACGTTCGCGGGCGAAACGTAGTTGGCCGCGACGCTCAGCTCCACCATCACACCTTTCGGATTGACCCACTGGAAAAGCGC
>JAEWCT010000279.1 GCA_023390485.1 Pseudomonadota bacterium | reverse complement strand
GTAGTCGCTAGCGTCTTTGAGACTGTCGAACGTGCCGGTATCGAGCCAAGCGAAGCCGCGCCCCATTTTCTCGACGTGGAGCGATTGCAGCTTGAGGTACATTTCATTCAGCGTTGTGATTTCAAGTTCGCCTCGCGCCGACGGCTTGACTTGCGACGCCAATTCCACGACGCGTTCGTCGTAAAAATAAAGTCCTGTGACGGCCCAATTCGAGCTTGGCTTTTGCGGCTTCTCATCGATTGCTTTTGCACTGCCGCTTTGATCGAAAGTCACGACGCCGTAGCGCTCGGGGTCCGCGACTTCATAGGCGAAAACCGTCGCGCCGTGCTCGCGGCTAGCCGCATTGCGCATAAGCTCGCCAAAACCATGGCCGTAAAAGATATTGTCGCCGAGCACCAGGGCGCATCGATCGCTACCGATGAAGTCGCGTCCGATAATGAATGCCTGCGCGAGGCCTTCGGGTTCCGGCTGCACCGCATAGCTCAGGCGCAGGCCGAACTGCTCGCCGGTGCCCAGAAGATTTTCGAAAAGCGGTTGGTCATGCGGTGTCGTGATGATCAGGATATCGCGAATTCCCGCGAGCATCAGCGTCGACAGCGGATAATAGATCATCGGCTTGTCGTAGACGGGAAGCAGTTGCTTCGAGATGGTGAGCGTCAGCGGGTAAAGCCGCGTCCCGCTTCCGCCTGCAAGAATGATCCCCTTGAGCGTGCTCATGTGAATTTTCCGTCAGTCTGTTGCGAACGCGCGGCTGCTTCTGGGACGGAAGAACCGGCGAGCTGATCGAGGCAGTCGGAAAGTGCCTCCGCCCAAGGCCGAAGCTCGAAGCCGGTCACTGCGCGAAGCTTCTCCGTCGAGAGAACGGAATATTCGGGCCGCTGCGCCTTGGTCGGATAATCACGGGTGCCGATCGGCAGCACGGTGACCTCCCGCCCGCCCCTCCGCGCTGCTCCTTCGAGAATGGCCTCGGCGAAACCAAACCATGTCGTCTCACCATGATTCACGGCGTGGAAGGTGCCGAAAATCCTGAGATCCGGAGCTGGTGCGCCTGCAAGCGGCAGAAGTCTGCGGACGAGCTCCGCCAAATCCGGCGCATACGTCGGATTGCCCCGCTGGTCGTCAACGACTTTGATTTCCGGGCGCTCATTGCTCAAGCGCAGCATTGTCTTCGCGAAGTTGCTTCCGAACGGGCTGAAAACCCAAGCCGTGCGAAGAATGATGTGCTTCGGGTTGGCCGCGGCGACGCGCGCCTCGCCCTCCTGCTTGCTTCGCCCGTATACGCCGATCGGCGACACCGCATCTTTCTCGACATAAGGCGTACGCTTGCGCCCATCGAAGACGTAGTCCGTCGAGAAATGAATGATCGAGGCACCGATCTCGGCGGCCGCCTTCGCAACCGCCTCCGCACCCGTCGCGTTGACCGCGTACACAACATCGGGTTCATCCTCGGCCTTATCGACGGCCGTGTAGGCGGCGGCGTTCACGACAACCTTGGGACGGGCCGCGAGAATGGCGCGCCTCACGGATTGCGGATCCCGAAGATCGATCTCCGGCCGCCCAGTGGCCAGGACCCGATTGCCGTCGCCTCCCAACAAACCGAGCAGAGACCTGCCGACCTGACCGCTTTTACCGATGATGAGCGTGCTGCAGGAGTCGCTGGTCACACGACCTGCTCCGCCAATGCGCCGTCTTCCGGTGCTTGCGTTTGCAGCAACCCGAGCCGCTTGCCCGAATAAACCTTCTCCCGCAGCGGCCGCCACCACCATTCGTTGGCCAAATACCATTCGACGGTTGCGGCGATGCCGGAATCGAAGGTGTTCTCTGCCCGCCAGCCAAGCTCCGACTCGATCTTGCCGGGATTGATCGCATACCGCCGGTCGTGACCCGGGCGATCGGAAACGAATGTGATGAGTTGCCGGCGCGACTCGCCACTCGGCCGAAGTTCATCGAGAACATCGCAAATGCGCTCGACCACGGAGATGTTCTCCATCGGAGCCCGCCCGCCGATATTGTATGTCTGGCCTACGCGTCCCCGTTCGAGAACCATCGTCAAAGCCCTCACGTGATCCTCGACGTACAGCCAATCCCGGACATTCCGTCCGTCGCCGTAAACGGGCAGCGGCCGCTTTTCCAGCGCGTTCAGAAGAATGAGCGGAATGAGCTTCTCGGGAAAATGGTACGGCCCGTAATTGTTCGAACAATTCGTTATCAGCGTCGGCAGGCCGTAGGTTTCGCGCCACGCGCTCACAAGATGATCGGAGGAAGCCTTGCTCGCCGAATACGGTGATCTCGGATCGTAGGCCGTGCTCTCGACGAAGAAGTCCCCCTCGTCGAGGCTGCCGTAAACTTCATCCGTCGAAACGTGAAGAAACCTGAAGCTGTTGCGGCGTTCTGCCGGCAGGCCTTCCCAGTAATGCCGGCTCGCCTCAAGGAGAACGTGAGTTCCAAGAATGTTCGTTTTGATGAATTCGGCCGACGACGTGATCGACCGGTCGACGTGACTTTCCGCAGCGAGATGCATCACCGCATCAGGCTGGAATTCCGCAAATGTGCGAGCCATCGCATCGGCGTCGCAAATGTCTGCCAGGACAAACTGGTAATTCTTCTTGCCGGACACCGAAGCAAGCGAATGCAGGTTGGCCGCATAGGTGAGCTTGTCGACATTCAGAACGTCCCAGCCGCGGTCCAGCACGAGATGGCGCACAAGTGCCGAACCTATGAAACCAGCGCCTCCCGTGACGATGACTCTCATCTTCCCGCCCCCGCGTTCAAATGACGATTAGCCCATCCCCGCGATGTCTTTCAGCAAGGGAAGCTTCGCATCCTTTTCCGATAAAATCGCATCCCTCGCGCTGACCGGCCACGCAATCCCAAGCTCGGGATCAGACCACGATACGCCAGCTTCGGCCCCCGGCGCATAGTAACTCGACACTTTGTAAACGAGCTCGGTGTCTGGTTCCAGCGTGCAGAACCCGTGGGCAAAACCGTCGGGGATATATATTTGGATACCGTTCTCTGCCGATAATTCCGCTGCAACATGCCGTTTGTAGGTAGGCGAGGTTGGCCGGAGATCGACAGCGACGTCGAATACGCGGCCACGACTGACGCGCACGAG
>JAEWCT010000241.1 GCA_023390485.1 Pseudomonadota bacterium | reverse complement strand
GCCGCTCACTGAAGGAAAGAGCCGAGACGCGCGCCATCAAGATCATCATCTTGACCGCGCGTGCCGACGAAGAAGCGAAAATCACTGCGCTGAAGCACGGCGCCGACGACTTCCTGATCAAGCCATTTAGCGGCTTGGAAGTCCGTTCGCGCATCGCCAACCTCATCAGGGCCTCGCAGCTCGAAACCGACCTCCACCGGACGAACGCCGAGCTCAAGCAGAGCCTGCAACAGTTGCGCGAGACCGAAGCCGCCCTCGTCCAAAACGCTCGTTTGAGCGCGCTTGGTACGATGGCAGCCGGCCTTCTGCACGAAATCGGCAACCCGCTGAACTTCATGGGCACAGCGCTGCAATTGGCCGCACGCGACCCGACGATCCAAGCTGATCCCGATACCGCCGATACGCTGAAAGACATCCACGCCGGCTACGAGCGCATACACCGCGTCGTCACCGACCTGAGAGGCTTTACGGCGCCGCACCGCCCCGAGCATCCGCGTCCATTCCATATGGAAGCCGCCATCGACCATGCCCTCCGCTTCACGGCGCATATTCAGAAGGGCATTACGATCACACGGCACGACGCGGCGAATGATACCGTCGTCGGCTCGCAGTCGACGATTGCTCAGGTGCTCGTCAATCTCATCGTCAATGCGGTCGCAGCAGTCCGCGCGGTTGAGGAAGAACGCAAGCCCGAGATCACCATCACGTCCGTCGTTGAGGGCGAGGAACTAATCGTTTCTGTACGGGACAACGGAACCGGCATCGATCCCAAGATCCAATCTCAGATTTTCGATCCGTTTTTCTCGACAAAAGACGTCGGCGAGGGCATGGGCCTCGGCCTTGCGGTCAGTCACCGCATCATCACGAACCATGGTGGTTCATTGACTGTTAAGAGTAGTCTTGGAGAGTGGACAGAGTTCCGTTTCAACCTCCCGATCTCGTCGGATTCGGATAAAGAGAACCAGGTCTTCCATGGAGTCGTTTCGTCCTGATCAGCCGGTCGAGATACTGATCGTCGACGACGAGCCGCAGGCTGTCAAATACTTCAAAAAGGCGTTCGGTACGCGCTACGACGTGTTGACTGCGACGAGCGCCGACGAAGCCGAATCTCTTATTCTCTCCGGCAACCACAACATCGCGCTCGTCATTTCCGACCAGCGGATGCCGGGACGTAGCGGCGTCAGCCTTCTCAACCGCATTCGTAACGAGCGGCCCGATATCATCCGCATGTTGACGACGGCCTATGCCGATCTCGATAGCGCCATCGACGCCGTCAATAAGGGCGAGATCCTTCGTTATATTTCGAAGCCGTGGGATCTCCGCGTGCTCGAAGCCGAAATCGAGCAGGCTATCACCTTCTATCTGTTGAAAAACGAATACGACATGCTTCTGCGCGACAAGCTCAGCGCTTTGCATCGTACCCTTTTGCGCGATCGCATGAACAATCTTGCGATGATGTCGAAGTTGCTGCCGTACAACAACGCGCCGCTGACGATGTATCATTACCTGAAGGACGCGATCGCCGAGACATCCTGGCGACCGGCGGCGCAGAAGGCCTGGTCGCAGCTCCGTATCCGCGATCACTGGCGCATTCCGGTCGAAGAAACCCAGCGCGCGGTCGATCTATCGGAAGAGCTGACGACGCCGCCACTTTTGGCGGATGCTCAGGTTGCTGAAGTCGACCTGATTGCCGCCCTGTCGGCCTGCGCCGAAGCCATCAACAAAGACCTCGGCGCCAAACAGGTCGTCATCAATGCGAGCCGCCCTCAGATTATCGTTCCCGCCGATCCGGAAGCGATCGGCAAGATCATTACTGGCCTGATGGACCCGATGAGCCAGTGGGCCGCAACCGGCAGCACCCTGCTCGTCAATGTCTCGCAGGAGATAGAAAACGGCGCCACCGGTGACGTGAACATCCATTTCGAACTCCGCAATTGCGAGCCGCAGAGGTCAATGCAGGACTGCGTTCTGTTCAATCCTCCCCTGCACACGGCGCCGAAGCGCGCCAGCGACTACCTGAAGGCAGCACTCGCCATCGGTCACATCGGGGGCACGATAAGCTCGCCCCCGATGGAAAACGGTTACAAGCAGATCCACATCACGCTGCCGGCGCGCGGAACGTCCGGCGGCACAAAGATCAATGCGCTGCCGAAGCAGTGGCTGCAGGATTTGAGCGACGAATACGAAAAGTGGGTTTTGGGCACGCTCGAAATCGCGGCGTGACCCGACGTTCCGCCGCCTCTTCACAACACTCACCTCATGGACAAATAACGAGCCGTTCAGGCAACGGCGCGTTGCACGCACGCAGAGTTTCGGCCCTGAACAACCTCACAGCATTACGATAGCTTGACCGCCATTGACCTGGTCTGAGCACGCCCGCCCGCTGCAGCGAGGCATGGCCGGTCTGGCCGGCTTCCGGACCGAAAGACCGAAGGTTCAGATCGACATTCGCGAGACCAATCAATTGGCTGCGCTCAGAATTCTTACCCAGCGCAACTTCGCGCGGGGTGAAATGCCACGCCCTTTCTGCACGCCACTTGTGCGTTTTCCACCAATACGCGCTTGAGATCGCTGTGATGGTATGGTCGTACGGGCGTCGCGTGCACGAAAAGGACCAAGTTGTCAGAAATGACATGTGTTGACAGGGAATACATCTTGCATGTCTCCCTGTCTGCATCAGGAGATTTTTTTGATGACGGCTCATGTTTCGGTCAAGGATGAGGGCTTTGTTCTTGCCGCCTTGCTCAGCAAGCAGCGCACCGCGTTCTTGAGCGACGGCCCGCCATCCGCCGCGACCCGGCGTGCGGATTTGCTGAAGTTGAAACACGCGTTGCTGAAACACCGGACAGCGTTTGAAGCCGCCGTGAGCAGGGATTTCGGCTACCGTTCCGCCTACGAAACGCGGATCATGGAAATCACGCCGGTCATCCAGACGATCAACTACCTCCGCCGCAATCTGACGAAATGGATGCGTCCCGAACGCCGCCGTGTCGCGATCCACTTCCAACCGGGACGCAATCGCGTTGTCTATCAGCCGCTCGGCGTTATCGGCATCATCTCACCCTGGAATTACCCGATATCGCTGGCTCTGACCCCCCTCGTGACCGCGATCGCCGCGGGCAATCGCGCCATCCTGAAGCCGTCCGAATTGACGCCGCAAACGAGCGAGCTTCTCAAGTCGGTGCTGCAGGAGCTTTTCCCCGCTGCACAGGTCGCG
>JAEWCT010000235.1 GCA_023390485.1 Pseudomonadota bacterium | reverse complement strand
GCCCCTCACCCTAACCCTCTCCCCATGCGAAGTGCAGAGCATGGGGAGAGGGAATTCTATGTTTTCTGGATTTGCGCTAAGCCGCCCATATAGGGACGAAGTGCGTCTGGAATGACGACGCTGCCGTCGGCTTGCTGATAGTTTTCGAGAACGGCGATCAGCGTGCGTCCGACGGCGAGGCCCGAGCCGTTCAGCGTGTGGACGTAAACCGGCTTGCCACCGTCCTTCGGGCGGAAGCGTGCATCCATGCGCCGGGCCTGGAAATCGCCGCACACCGAGCACGAGGAAATTTCGCGATACGTGTTCTGGCCCGGCAGCCAGACTTCGATGTCGTAGGTTTTCTGCGAGGCAAAGCCCATGTCGCCCGTGCACAGAAGCATCGTGCGGAACGACAGACCCAAGCGCTTCAAGACTTCCTCGGCGCACGACGTCATGCGCTCGTGCTCTTCGAGCGCTTTCTCCGGCGTAACAACCGAGACGAGTTCGACTTTCGAGAACTGATGCTGGCGGATCATGCCGCGCGTGTCGCGTCCGGCGGCGCCCGCTTCGGAGCGGAAGCACGGTGTCCACGCGGTCATGCGCATCGGCAGCTGTGCTTCATCGAGGATCTGCTCGCGCACGAGGTTGGTCAGCGAGATCTCGGCGGTTGGGATGAGCCAGAAATCGTTCGTCGTCTTGAAGAGGTCCTCGGCGAATTTCGGCAGGTTGCCGGTGCCGTAGGCTGCCTGATCTTTGACGAGCAGCGGCGGGTTGACCTCGGTGTAGCCGAACTCGCTCGTATGCAAATCGAGCATGAAGCTGCCGATGGCGCGTTCGAGGCGCGCGATGGCGCCCTTCGTCACGACAAAGCGCGCGCCGGAGATTTTCTGCGCCGCCTCGAAATCCATCAGGCCCAGCGCTTCGCCGATTTCGAAATGCTGCTTCGGCGAAAACGCGAACGTGCTGGGCGTCCCGACCTTGCGCACTTCGACGTTGCCCGTTTCGTCCGTTCCGAACGGCACCTCCTCACGCGGCGTATTCGGAATGACGGAAAGTGCGTCGCGAATTTCGGCGTCGAGCTGACGCTCGTCCTCCTCGCCCTTGGCGATAGACTGCTTGAGCTCGGCGACTTCGGTCATCAGACGCGAAGCGGTCGCCTCATCTTTCGCGGCCTTCGCCTTGCCGATTTCCTTGGACGCTGCATTCCTCTGCGACTGCGCTTCCTGCAGCGACGTCAGCAGAGCGCGGCGCTTCTCATCGAGCGCGATAAGGCTGGCTGACTGCGGCTCCAGCCCGCGCCTGCGCAGACCCTCATCGAAGGCGGTAGCGTTATCTCTGATCCATTTGATGTCGAACACGGGGCGGCCTCTTCGCGTGCTGGTGCGTGGAGCCGTCCTATACGATGCTTTTCGCCCGGTCCAGGGCTGCACATTACGGGATGACGCCCGATATGCCGGCGTCATCCCTCAAGGACCTTAGCTCAGCGGCAGTCCCAGACGCCGCGCGGGGTAAAATCGTTTGCCTCGCAGCCCGCGACCAGGCCAGCGTCGCCTGGGGAAGCCTTGGCCAACGAGCTGGTCGCAGCCGATAGAGCGGTGACAGTTACAATAACTTTTAGGAATGCAGTCATCAAAAAACTCCTAGAGCAATTATTGAACATGACGAGTTCCGCCCGCCGACGCGACGCTCGCGGGTAGAGATATCTTCGACGATCGGGGTGCGTTCCTGCGGCATTTGTGAAATGCCGCGCATTTCATCAGCGCAGAAACGAATGGCAGCTATGACTGCGACTTGTTCTCTTTTGCCTGCTGTCTCTCGACGAAGCGTACGGCAAGGATCGAGATTTCATAAAGCCCGATCGTCGGGAGCGCCATAATGCACATGCTCAGGGCGTCGGGCGGGGTCAGAAGCGCGGCGGCTGCGAAGATTGCGACAATGGCATAACGGCGTCCCCTCGCCAGAGCTTCCGACGTCACGAATCCTACGCGTGCGAGAAGCGTCAAAACGACCGGCAGCTGAAAGACGATGCCGAAGCCGAAGATCAGCGTCATGATCAGGGACAGGTATTCAGACACCTTCGGCAGCAGCTCGATTTCGGGCACACCCTCGCCCGACATGTGCGTCAGACCGATCGAGAAGCGGATCAGCACGGGCATCGCGACGAAGTAGACCATCATCGCGCCGACAACGAACAGCACGGGCGTGGCGATCAGATACGGCAGGAAGGCGCGGCGCTCGTTCTTGTAGAGGCCGGGCGCGACGAACTTATAGATCTGCGTCGCGGCGACGGGGAACGACAGGAAGGCCGCGCCGAACATGGCGAGCTTCACCTGCGTCATGATCTGTTCGAGGAAGTGCGTCGCGATCAGCTTCACGTGGTCACTTCCGGACGCCCACATGTAAGGCCAGACCAGCACATTATAGATGTGGCCGGCGACCGCGAAGCACAGGAAGAACATGACGACGAAGGCGCAGAGGGCCCAGATCAGCCGCTGGCGCAGCTCGATCAGATGATCGAGCAAGGGCGCTTTGCTGGCGTCGATGTCCTCCTGGCCTTCGCGCAGGGGCTCGATGCCCGGGCCTGTCGCCGACGGCGGTAACCGCTCCTGCATCGCGCTAGGACTCCGTCCGCTCGGCGGTGGAAGACGATTTCTCGGGCAGCGCTTGCACTTCGGATGGCGCCCGCGGCGGGGCCGGACGCGGCGGCTCGGCGGGCGTCAACAGAGGGGTTTCGAGTGGGGTCTCGGCTGGTGCGGCGGGCGGTGGAGACGACGATGCCGCCGGGGGCGTACTTGCGTTCGGATCTGAGTGCGTCGTCGCGCTGGCATCGTGGATCGACGCCTTCGCCTTCATGACTTCAGAGTTGATCGAGCTCTGCATCTGCTCGACTTCCTTGCGCATCGAGTCGAGCTCGGCTTCCCGCATGGCGGCATCGAACTGGCCTTTGAACTCGTTAGCATGGCGGCGCACGACGCCGGCGTAGCGGCCGAGCGTTCGCATGAAGACCGGCAGTTCCTTCGGGCCGACGAAAATCAGCGTCACGATCCCAAGGATCAGAAGCTCGCTCCAGCTGATATCAAACATCGAGCAACCTTGTCGGGACCAGCCGTGAACTTATCAACGTGAAGGGATCATCCGACCTTCGTGCGGTCCGGATTCACGGCTTCGTTCTCGATCGTACGCGGCGCGGGCTTGACCGTCGGATCCTCGTCCTCGGCCATGCCCTTCTTGAAACTCTTGATGCCCTTGGCGACGTCGCCCATCAACTCCGAAATCTTGCCGCGGCCAAAAAGCAGCAGAGCAATGACGAGGAGGAGGAGAATATGTTGCGCGCTTAAACCCATTGAAAGACCTCTCGGCGGCAGCGTGGCGCTGGCCAGCAGCCGAACGCATCTTGGTATCTAAGAGCTTATCGCAGAACCGCCAGGGCGGGGCAAGTTTTGCGGATGTGCGGAAAGATGCCCGACCGGCGAAATTCGTAAATCGCCAGGACGGTTTAGGCCCGTTTCGCTTGACGGCGGACGCTCGTCGCGGCCCAAATTAATGATAAGTAATATTTGCCCATGGCAGGGCCGCGAAGGCGGTCAGTCCTCGCCCTCTTCCTTTTCCTTTGCAGGCTCGTCCTTCGCGGACTCGCCCTCTTCGTCGCTCTCGTCGCCCTGGTCGTCCAGGGGCAGCGCCTCCTGCTCTTCCTCGTCGCCCTCGTCGGTCAGCGGAAGCTCATCCGGCATCAGCGCCGCGACATCCGTCGGCGACGGCACGGTGAAGCCTGGCGGCAGGTTGGCGTCGAGAAGACCGGCCGCCTTGAGATCGGCGAGGCCCGGCAGGTCCTTGATATTATCAAGGCCGAAGTGGACGAGAAAATCTTCCGTCGTTCCGTAGGTCAGCGGGCGTCCTGGCGCGCGGCGCCGTCCACGCGGGCGGATCCAGCCGGTTTCCATCAGCACGTCGAGCGTGCCGGGCGACGTCGATACGCCCCTGATCTCTTCGATCTCGGCGCGGGTGACGGGCTGATAGGCGATGATCGCCAGCGTTTCCTGCGCCGCCTTCGAGAGCTTCCGCTCCTCCTTCTGCTGACGTTCGAGCAGAAACGACAGATCGTCGGCGGTGCGGAACTGCCAGCGGCCCGCAACGCGCGCGAGAACGACGCCGCGATCTTTGTATTCGGCCTGCAGCGCGATCAGCAGGGAATGAACGTCATCGCCGGTATCGAGGCAGCGAGCCAGCGACTTGGCGTCGAGCGGCGCGGATGACGCAAAAAGCATCGCTTCGAGGCGTCGCAGCTTCTCGCGGCTGGCGCTTTTCGACAAGTGATCCACAACGGCATCAGGGTCGCTCAGCGCGGGCACCGGCCCACTGTCGTGCGCCGCTTCCGCGTCGTCGTTCCGAGCCGTTTCGGTTTTCTCGCGCGTATTATCCGACACTAGCGTCAGTCTCGGCGGAACCATGGCTTTTTTCTAGCCCCCATATCTTTCCGGCGCTGCTAGCCGATCTTTTCCCAAACCGCTCCCGCTTCGCGTTTGCGCATGTAGATCGGTGCGAACGGCTCATCCTGCCGAAGCTCGATCAGCCCTTCGCGCGCCATTTCGAGGGTGGCGCCGAACGAACTTGCAAGTGCTGAACGCTCTTCTTCGTTCCTCGGCAGGTATTGCTCGAGGAAAAGGTCGAGCTGCGCCCAGTCGCCTTCCGTTGCGCCGACGAGCCTTTCGAGACGCGTCCGCGCCTCCTTGATCGACCAGACGCGACGCGCCTTGACGACGTGGACGACGCGAATAGTGCGCTTTCTCTGCTCGGCGTAGGCTTTGAGAAGGTCGTAGACCGTCGCGGTGTAGGTCGTGTCGCGCGTCACCTTGATGTGCTCGGGCGCACCGCGCGCAAAGACATCCTGGTCGAGGCGCCGCCGCGTCAGCAAGATCGCAGCCTTGTCGCGCATCGCCTCAAGCCGCATCAGGCGGAAGGACAGCCGCTGCGCCAGCTCTTCGGCCGTCGCGGTGTCCGCGGTGTCCTTTTCCTTCGGCAGAAGAAGGCGCGATTTGAGATACGCGAGCCAGGCCGCCATCACGAGGTAGTCGGCAGCGATTTCGAGCTTCAGGAGCTGCGCTTCGGCGATGAAACCCAGATACTGCTCGACGAGGGCGAGGATCGAAACCTTTGTCAGGTCGACCTTCTGGGTGCGGGCAAGAGCCAGCAGGAGGTCGAGCGGGCCCTCGAAACCTTCGATATCGACGACGAAGGCATCGTCTCCGGCCGGCATGTTTTCAAGGCCTGAAGCGTCCCAGCCGGAATCTCCGCTTTCGCCTTGCGTTGCCGTCTCGTCCATCGCGTCTCGATTATGT
>JAEWCT010000200.1 GCA_023390485.1 Pseudomonadota bacterium | reverse complement strand
TTTCAAGACCGAGATCCGACTGGATCAACAGGTCTTCGAGATCGTCGATCGTATTGGCGTCGAGCTTTCGCTTCGAAAAGAGATCCGTGATGCCGGACGTCAGCTTCGACGACGTTTTGCCGAGCCCCGATTTCAGTCGCTGAAACCAGCTCTGCTTTACGGGCTCGGCTTTGACCGTGATGTCTTTGGCCTGGACCGGCGGCGCGGCCGTGTCGAATTAAGGCGCTGAGGCCTTATCGTCCTTTTCAGCAGGCTTCGCTTCGGGCGCCTGCACCGGCTCCTGCGCGCCTTTGAAAAAGCGGCCGAAAATCCCTTTGCCTTTTTCCTTGGATTCGCTCACGAGACCGCCTCGCCGACAAGCCGCTGCGCATCGGCGCCCTTGATGTGTGTTCGAACGATCGTCCCGGCGCTGTGCGCGCGTTCGCCTTCCATGAAAACCTCGGCATATTGTGGCGTGCGCCCGTTGCCATCTCGTTCGATCAGCACCTCGACCACCTGTCCTCGCTGACTTTCGAGATACGAGCTGAGCACCGCGCCGCCCTTAACGCGCAACCTTGCAGCGCGCTCCTTGACGATGTTTCCGGGGACTTGCGGCATTCGCGCCGCCGGCGTGCCCCGGCGCGGTGAAAAGGGAAAGACGTGCAGATACGTCAGTCCGCATTCATCCACGATGTTCAGAGAATTTTCGAACATATCATCCGTTTCGGTTGGAAAACCCGCGATGAGATCGGCGCCGAACACGACATCGGGCCTGAGCTCCCGCGCTCTCTCGCAAAAGACAATCGCATCGGCGCGCAAATGCCGCCGCTTCATCCGCTTCAACGTAAGATCGTCGCCAGCTTGCAACGACAGATGCAAATGCGGCATCAACCGCTCCTCTTCGCCGAGCGCGATCATCAGATCGGCATCGGCCTCGACTTGATCGATCGACGACAGTCTGAGGCGCTTGAGCTCCGGTACATGCTTCAACACCTGGCGAACGAGCTGACCAAGCGTGGCGGCTCCTGGCAGATCACGGCCGTAAGACGTGATGTCGACGCCCGTCAAGACGACTTCGAAATATCCGCGCTCGACGAGCGCACGCACTTGGCCGACGACCTCGCCCGCCGGCACCGAACGTGATGGCCCGCGCCCGAACGGTATGATGCAAAACGTGCAACGATGATCGCAACCGTTCTGAATCTGTAGATAGGCCCGCGTGTGCGAATGGAAACCGTCGATCATATGCAGCGCCGATTCGCGCACGCTCATGATGTCGTTGACCAGAACCCGCTCGCTCGTTGCGATCGACAATCCGGCGAAAGTCTCGGCCTTCATCTTCTCGGCATTGCCGATGACGTGATCGACTTCCGCCATATCGGCAAAGCGTTCGGGCTCGACCTGCGCCGCACATCCAGTAACGATGATGCGTGCATCCGGTCGCGAACGCCGCAGCTTACGGACCGTTTGCGCCGCCTGTCGCACCGCTTCACCCGTCACCGCACACGTATTGACGATGACGGCGTTATCAAGCCCCGCCGCGCGCGCGTGACGCCGCATTACCTCGGATTCATAAACATTCAGCCGGCAGCCGAGCGTTATCACTTCGGGTTCGGACATGGGCTCTGTCGTCGTTCCTTTTGCGAAGCGCCCGCGAAGAGCAAGGCTCGAGGTCCGATTGAGATGACGGACTAAACCGACACCTTTGCCAATTTTGAAAAATCGATCGCGCCCTCGTACTCGAATTCTACAGGCCCCGTCATCAGGATGTGATTATTGGCCGCCCACTCGATGCTGAGATCGCCGCCGGGCAACGTCACTTGGACGCCGCGACCTGTCAGCTTCTTCCGGGCGGCCGAAACCGCCGCAGCGCACGCGGCCGATCCGCACGCCAGCGTCAAGCCCGCCCCACGCTCCCAGGTTCTGAGCAGAATGGATTGAGCCGACGTCACCTGCGCCAGCGAGATGTTCGCGCGCTCCGGAAAAATCGGGTGGTTCTCGAGCAACGGTCCAAACCGTCCGAGATCGTAGAGATCGAGATCCTCGACCCAGAAGATCGCATGTGGATTGCCGACATTGACGACAGATGGCGAATGCAGCACCGGATCGTCGATCGGCCCGACCTGCAATTCGATGGCGCGCGTATCGCGAAACTCTTCAGACAGCGGAATGTCCTGCCAGTCGAATTTGGGCTCGCCCATATCGACCGTTATCGACGCCTGGTTTTTGACGATCGTGTCGAGAACACCGGCGCGCGTTTCGACCAGAAAGCGATCGCCCGCTCCACCCTGCGCCAGAAACCATCCGACGCAGCGCATGCCGTTGCCGCACGCACCGGCTTCCGATCCGTCGGCATTGTAAATGCGCACATACGACTGCGTGCCCTGGGTCTTAGGCGCGTGCAGAACCATCATCTGGTCGAACCGCGATATGCGGTCGGCGGCCACCGCGGCGGCCTCTTCCGGCGTGAACGTGCGGCTGCTGTTCCGCAAATCGACAACGACGATCTCGTTGCCGAGCCCGTTC
>JAEWCT010000174.1 GCA_023390485.1 Pseudomonadota bacterium | reverse complement strand
AACATGGCGGGGCCGTGGAGGTCATGAGGGCGATCAAGGCGGCTCTCGATCCCAGCAACCTGATGAATCCCGGCAAGATTTTCCAAGATTGAAGCGGGTCTGTATATAGGTGGAGGCGGGCGGGGCTCGCCGGCTTCGCCGACAACGGGGTTGGTTCAAAATGTCGACGTCTCTTCGGGATACTGCAGCCGAAAAGCTCAGAAATCTCCTGCTCATGGGTGAGATCGAACCGGACACGCACCTGCAGGAGGCTCATGTCGCCGAACTGCTCGGAATGTCCCGAACGCCGGTGAGATCCGCCTTGGCGGCCCTCGCTAACGAAGGCCTGCTCGTACCGGGACCTTGGCGAGGCTACAAGGTCCGATCCTTTACCTTGGACGAAATCGCCAACGCCTATTCGGTGCGCGCCACGCTGGAAGGAATGGTCTGCCGCGTCCTTGCCGAAACCGGTTTGACGGATAGCGCACTCAAGAATCTCAAATCGATACTTGAAAGCGGGGATAAATTGCTCGCTGTCAGCAAGGCCCGCAAGCAAGACATCAAGGACTGGATGCACGTCAACGATCTCTTTCATTCCGCTCTGGCCGGCGAATGCGGCAACGACTTTTTGGCCCGAATGATAGAACTGACTCAGCGCATTCCGCTGGTTCACAGGGGATTCGTCGGTCAGTATCAATTCAATGACAGTTTCCTGGCGCATATTCGCCAGGGTCAGAGCGAGCATTACCGAATGCTTCTCGCGATCGAACAGCGGCAATCGTCTCGGGCCGAAGCCTTGATGAGGGAACATATAGTCGGGGCCGCAGAAACCTGGTTGGCAAGCGTCGCGGTTGCGCGGAAGACGAATGACGTCGGCGAGCCACTCGATGTCCGTAAGATAGCCGACGGGAAATTTGTATCCTAAAGTCGATCAGAGATGTATGTTGGCGCGGCGCTTTGTCCAGTTTATTGTTGACTCGCCTCGAATTCGTATACCAAATAGATAAATTCGCTGTGCTCGAAGGGGCCGGTGCCGTCCCCCCTGCTTGCAGGGCAAAGAGATTTTCTGGTCACGTGGCCCAATCTCTCACGACCGCTGCAGCAGAGAAGCTCCGAAGTCTTCTCCTAAGGGGTGAAATCGAGCCTGATACCCATTTGCAGGAGGCGCATGTCGCGCGGTTGCTGGGGATGTCGCGAACGCCCGTCCGGTCGGCGTTGGCGGAGCTTGCCAATGAAGGGCTGCTCGTGCCGGGCCCGTGGCGCGGGTACAAAGTTCGTAGATTTACGTTGAACGAGGTTGCGGACGCGTACGCCGTGCGAGCGACACTCGAGGCTCAAGCGTGCCGCGCTCTTGCCGAAAACGGCATCTCCGACGAAGCGCGCGACGGATTGAGAGCGATTATCGAGGGGGGCGACAAGCTTCTCACCGTGACCGAAGCCCGGCGACAGGACATACGAGGCTGGATGCATGTGAACGATCTGTTTCATGCGCGTCTCGCGGCCGAGTGCGGCAACGACCTCCTGCGTCGGATGATCGAGCTGACGCAGAGGATTCCGCTGGTTCACCGGGGATTCGTCGGCGCCTATCAGTTCAACGATGCGTTCCTGGAGCATGTCCGCCAGGGGCAGGCCGAGCATCATCGGATATTGCTTGCGATCGAACAGGGGCAATCGTCGCGCGCCGGAGAATTGATGCGAGAGCACATCATCAGCGCGGAAACGTGGTCGGTAGATGCGGCTTTCCGGAACAAGCGACCGAAAAGCGCCGGAACCGTGCGCCCGACAAAAACGTTGCGCGGATAATTTGGTATCCCAAACTGCGAAGTAGTGCATAGTTGGCGCCAGAAATCGCGAGAAACTCGATTGACAAGAACTGATTTGTATACCAAATAGGTTTCGTATGCTCGGAGTGGCTGATATGCGGGAATTCAGAAGTTTCATCGCCGGCCAATGGGTTGGTGGCGGGGCCGAGATGCCTAATATCAATCCTTCGGATCTCAGTACTCCCGTCGGAGTTGCCTACGCGCTCGGATCCGGCGATGTCGACGACGCGGTGACTGCGGCACAGCAGGCAAGGGCGAGCTGGGCGGCGACGAATATTCTCGAGCGTCACGATGTCCTGGCCAAAGTCTCGGCGCTCATAGCCAAGCATCGCACGGATATTGCGCGGTCAATTTCTTCGGAAGAGGGTAAGGTGCTTTCTGAAGGACTCGCGGAGGCTGATCGGGCATCGCGGCTGTTCGGATACTTTGCTGCCGAAGCCGTTCGGATCGTCGGCGACACGGTCGCTTCGATGAAGAAGAATGCCGAGGCCGAAATCGTCCGCGAGCCGGTCGGAGTCGTCGGCTTGATATGCCCGTGGAATTTTCCGTTCGCGATCCCATCCTGGAAGATCGCGCCCGCATTGGCCTTCGGCAACACAGTCGTGATGAAGGCGTCGGAGGAGACGCCCTGGTCCGCTGTGTGGTTGGCGCGGGTGCTTCAGGAAGCCGGTCTGCCCCCCGGAGTCTTCAATCTCGTGCTGGGTGCCGGTGCTACCGTCGGACAGGCGATCGCCGATCATCCGGGCGTGCAGGCGGTGTCCTTCACGGGGTCGACTGCGACGGGTCGCCTGATCGCGGGCCGTGTCGCCGGTCGCTTTGCGAAGGTCCAACTGGAGATGGGCGGCAAAAACCCGATGGTCGTTCTGAACGACGCGGACGTCTCCACTGCCGTCGACTGCGCGATGGCCGGTCTGTACTTCGGCACGGGGCAGAAGTGCACGTCTTCAAGTCGCTTCATCGTCGAGGATGGCATTCACGACGCTTTCGTCGAAGCGCTCGTCGCCCGTCTCAAGAAGACGAAGGTCGGGCACGCGTTGGAGCAGGGTTCGCAAATCGGTCCCGTCGCGAACAAGGCGCAGCTCGAGAAGGATCTTCAGTACATCGACATCGGAAGGAAAGAGGGAGCCGAGGTTGCCGTCGGAGGTGCCATGGCCGATGTCCCGTTCGATGGGTACTACCTGTCACCGACGCTTTTCGTCGGTACCAAGCCGACGATGCGTATCAACCGCGAAGAGATATTCGGTCCCGTGGCTTCGGTTGTCCGCGTCGGCGGCTATGACGAGGCTCTCAGTCTCGCGAACGACACCGAGTACGGCCTTTCGGCCGGAATCTGCACCAATTCGCTGCGTCGGGCTGCGCACTTCAAGCGCAACGCCCAAGCTGGTGTCGTGACGGTTAATCTTCCGACGTCGGGCGGAGACTTCCATGTCTCCTTCGGAGGGTTGAAGGCGTCCGGTTACGGCGGAAAAGAGCAGGGGCAATATGCCAGGGACTTCTTCACGAATCTGAAGTCCTGCTACGTGCAGCCGTACTGACCGCGCGATGGGCCGAGCACGTGACGAAATCGTCGGAAGAGTCGGGAGGCTTCGATGCTTGTGACCGAGCATGATGCGAAAGAGATCGTATCGCGACTTGGCGACGTCCCCGTACCGGCGGGCGTCCTCGTGAGAGCGGGCGCAAATCTGTGCATCTCCTCGCTTCCGGAAGGTCCGTGGGTCGTCAAAGCACAGGTCGCGTCGGGAAAACGCGGCAAGGCCGGCGGCATCGTTCGCTGCGAAACCTTGAGCGAAGTTGCCGATGCCGTACGCAAGATCGCCGACATAAGCATCGCAGGGCATCCGACCGAGTGGGTGCGCGTCGAATCCGCAGTCAAGTTCGTTGCCGAGCGCTACCTGAGCATCATGGTGGATCCCGGACGTGGTCAGCTCCGTCTCATCTATTGCGAACAGGGCGGAATCGATGTCGAGGAGGCCCCGTCCGGCTCGGTCCGATCGGTTCTCGTGGGATGCACGCCCGATGAGTTAGCCCGGGGTGCTCGGGAACTGGCGTCGGGCATCCGTGATGCCGAGATCATTCAAGATGCCGTCACGAAGCTCGGGCGGGCATTCTACGCGGCGGAAGCGACGTTGGTCGAGATCAATCCTCTCTTCATGCTTCAAGACGGCAGATGGATCGCGGGCGATTGCAAGCTGATTCTGGATGATGCGGCGGCGGCCAGAAACGACGTCCTCACGGATCTGGTTTCGCGCGAGGGGGACCGATACCCGGACACTCGCTTCAAGCTCACCGAGGGTTTCGACCTTCTCGTGCTCGACCCGGAGGGCGAGGTCGGGCTCCTTACGACCGGCGCCGGTCTCACGATGATGCTGCTCGACGAGCTCTCGGCCAAGAACGTCCGTCTCTTCAACTTCTGCGACATCAGAACAGGTCAGATCCATGGTGACCCGGCGCGTCTGGTGACGGCGCTGCGCATGATCAAGAGCGGCGTAGACGTCAAGCGACTGCTCATAAACGTGTTCGCCGGCATCACCGACCTGCGAAACTTCGCGATACGCTTTCTGGAAGCAGCCGAGATCGTATCCTTGGATCGGATGGATATCGTCGTCAGGCTCGTGGGCCTCAATCGGCAGGATGCGGTCGATCTCTTTCAAGCCTCGAAACTCAAAGTGACCATCGTCGAAGATCTCGACGAGGCCATTACGGCATTGGCGGCCTAACATGACATCGACACAAGAGCTCGAGCGGCTCCTGGCGGGAAGCCCGAAGGTAATCGTTCAAGGGATCACCGGACGAACCGGACGGCGCCACGCCGCTTTGATGCGAGCTTACGGCACGAACGTCGTCGGCGGCACCAGCCCGCGAGCAGAAACGGGTTCCGTCGACGGGATTCCGGTCTTCGCCAGTTGCAGGGACGCGGTCGAGAAGACCGGAGCGACGGCTTCGATAGCCTTCGTGCCGCCGATCAATACGCTCGATGCCGTTCGGGAAGCCGGGGACGCGGGCTTGAACGTGGTCATCACCGTCGCGGAGGGCATGCCTGTTCATGATGCCTGTAAGGCGTTCGAATACGCCCGAAGCCGTGGCTTGGCGTGGATCGGTCCGTCGACACCGGGATTGGCAGTACCGGGGGAGTTCAAGATCGGCTTCTTGCCCGATGTTTGCCTGGAGCCGGGTCCGATGGGCGTGATGGCGAAGAGCGGGACGCTCTCATACGAGGTCTGCTATCGCCTCAAGGCGCGTGGGTTCGGCCAAAGCAGATGGGTAGGCGTGGGAGGCGAGTCCGTAAAGGGGACGAGGTTCGCCGACTTGGTGCCCTTCTTCAAGAACGACGAACGAACCAAAGCTCTCGTCGTCATCGGTGAGATCGGCGGATCGGAAGAGGAAGAACTCGCGGATCGGCTCAAGTCCGAAGGCTTCGACAAGCCTTGTTTCGCCGTGATCGCAGGCTCGCGCGCACCGCAGGGAAAGACGATGGGGCATGCGGGCGCGTTGGTCCATGGCAATTCAGGGACCTTCGATACGAAGTCACGCCGCTTGCGCGACGTCGGCGTCGAAGTCTTCGATTCGCTGGACGCGTTGACGTCCGCGGTAGTCCGGCGGATGGCCGGAAAAGTCTAAGAGGAAGTTCGGAGTACACGTCGATGGAATTCAAGCTGAGCGATCAACAACGTGACATCCAGAACACGGTGCGTCGGCTCGCGCAGACCAAGTTCCGGGAGCGCGCCATAAAATACATGACGGGTCAATTTCCGTGGGAGAACATGCGGGATCTGGCCGAGATCGGGGTCCTCGGTGTTGCCGTCCCGGAGGAATACGGCGGCGCCGAAATGTCCATTCTGGAGACGGCGCTGGTCTTGGAGGAGATCGCGAAGGTCGACTACGTGACAGCCATGGCCGTTCTTGGCGAAGTCGGCAGTCAGACCAGGATCATCGCGAAGTTGGCGCCCGAGCCGATCAAGCGGCGCATTCTGCCGAAGGTCGTCAGCGGCGAGGCGATCCTCGCGATCTGCATGACGGAACCTGG
This sequence comes from Pseudomonadota bacterium, assembly GCA_023390485.1. Lineage (GTDB taxonomy): Bacteria > Pseudomonadota > Alphaproteobacteria > Rhizobiales > Hyphomicrobiaceae > Hyphomicrobium_B. The sequence continues at coordinate 969 of JAEWCT010000174.1, read as the reverse complement.
CGTGGGCACGGACCTCGCCAACATGAAGACCAATTCGACCGTCGACGGGACGCACGTCCGGGTCAAAGGAACGAAGACTCTCATCAGCCGTGCCGACGTTGCCGAGGCCTTCATCGTCTTCACGCGCGTAAACGGTGTTTCCGGCAGGGACGGCATCGGATGCGTCTATCTCGAGAAAAACACCCCCGGGTTGGTGGTGACCTCGAGCTATCAAACGATGGGTGGCGAGAAGCTCTACGAACTTCAGTTCGAAAACATCGAAGTGCCGCTCGAGAATCTGCTGCTCGAAAAGAATGGCCTCGGAACGCTTCTGACGATCTTCAATACGCAGCGATGCCTCAATCCTTCCATCTCCCTTGGGCTCGCAGAGGGCGCGCTCGAGGAGAGCATCCGGTACATGAAGCAACGCCAGGCTTTCGGCCGCCGCATCGGCGACTTCCAAGGCATGCGATGGAAGATCGCGGAGATGTATCGGGATATCGAAGCAGCGCGCTCGATCCTGTATCGCGCCTGCAGCAATGCGGATCCGTTTCCGCACCCGGTCGAGGCCGCCGTCGCCAAGATCACCTGCAACGAGATGTCGCTGCGCGTGACGAGCGAGGCGATCCAGATTCACGGCGGCTATGGATTCATCGACGAGTATCCCGTCTCGCGCCTTTACCGCGGAGCGCGCTACGGCACGCTCGGCGGAGGAACCACCGAGACTTTGAAGAATCTCGACGGCAAGGCGCTGCTCGACAAACTCGATGATGTCGGTGGCTTGCTCGCGTTCAACGGACTGTAAGCGGAACGGCAACTCAGGGTACTCGCTTCATGTTGACCAGGTCTCCATTCGCTCCGTCCGATATTTGGGAGCTGCCGGCCTTGCCGGGCGTCAGGATGGCGACGTGCGCGGCTGGCGTCCGTTACCGGGGCCGAGACGATCTTGCGCTGATGGTGTTCGATCAGGGTACCGTCGTCGCAGGATCC
>JAEWCT010000171.1 GCA_023390485.1 Pseudomonadota bacterium | reverse complement strand
GGGCAGTCGACGTGCGCATAGTGACGGTTCGGCGTCGCGTATTCGACGTGCGACGTGGCGATCGTCAGAATCTTCGTCGGGTCGCGGCGGCCCTGGCTTTCAGAAGCCTTTGCAACTTCGTCATAGGCGATCGAGGTCGCCGTCCAGCCGCGGTCGGCTGAAACCTTCGTCAAGGCTGCGGTCAGCGTTGTCTTGCCGTGGTCGACGTGTCCGATCGTACCGACGTTGCAATGCGGCTTGTTCCGCTCAAATTTTGCCTTCGCCATCGTTGGCTCTCCTTAGTCCTACTATCAGGTCCCGTAATCTTCCGATCCGGGCATTCAGGCTTCGTTTCTTCGAGCTCGATGGCGTTTACTCTCGCCGGCGGGCCCAAGTTCTTATCAGGCGTACTTGGCCTTGACCTCATCCGCCACGTTGCGCGGAACGTCCGCATAGTGTGCGAACTGCATCGTGTACTGAGCGCGACCCGTCGACATCGAGCGCAGCGTGTTGATGTAGCCGAACATGTTTGCGAGCGGAACGAACGCGCGGATGACGGTCGCATTGCCGCGCATCTGCTGATCGCGGATCTGCCCGCGCCGTGAGTTGATGTCGCCGATCACCCCGCCGACGAATTCGCCGGGCGAAACGACTTCGACGTCCATGATCGGTTCGAGAAGCTTGACGCCCGCCTTTTCGCAAGCTTCCTTCATAGCCGCACGGGTCGCGATTTCGAAGGCGATTGCCGACGAGTCCACTTCGTGGAAGGCGCCGTCATAAAGGTTGACCTTCATGTCGACCATCGGGAAGCCGATGAGCATGCCGCTGTCCCACACGGAGTTGACGCCCTTTTCGACGCCTGGGATGTATTCCTTCGGGATCGAGCCGCCGACGATCGTCGTCGTGAACTCGTTGCCCTTGCCGACTTCGTTCGGCTCGAGCTTCAGCTTGACGCGCGCGAACTGACCCGTGCCGCCGGTCTGCTTCTTGTGTGTGTAATCGACGTCGGTCGCGCGAGCGAGCGTCTCACGATAGGCAACCTGCGGGGCGCCCGTGTTGGCTTCGACGCCATACGTGCGCTTCAGGATGTCAACCTTGATGTCGAGATGAAGCTCGCCCATGCCCTTCAGGATCGTCTCGCCCGATTCCGGATCGACCGAAACGCGGAACGACGGATCTTCGAGCGCGAGCGTATGCAGCGCAATCGCCATCTTTTCCTGATCGGCCTTCGTCTTCGGCTCGACCTTCATTTCGATGACGGGGTTCGGGAACTCCATCTTTTCGAGAATGACCGGCTTCGACGGATCGCAGAGCGTTTCGCCCGTACGGGTGTCCTTCAGACCCTGCAGAGCGACGATGTCACCCGCAAAGGCTTCCTTGATTTCTTCGCGGTCGGCGGCGTGCATGAGGTACATGCGGCCGGCGCGCTCTTTCTTGTCGCGCGTCGTGTTCGCAAGCGCCATGCCCTGCTCGAGCTTGCCCGAGTAGATGCGGCAGAACGTGATCGAGCCAACGTGCTCGAAGCTCATGATCTTGAAGGCGATCATCGACAGCGGCTCGCTGTCCGACGGTTTGCGGAGGATCTCTGCGTCCGTCTTCGGATCGATGCCGGTGTAGGCTTCGCGATCGAGCGGTGACGGCAGGAAGTCGACAACGGCGTCGAGCAACGGCTGCACGCCCTTGTTCTTGAAGGCCGAGCCGCACATCATCGGATAGAAGGCGCGGGTAACGGTTGCCTTGCGGATCAGCTTGCGAAGCGTGTCCTCATCCGGCTCCTTGCCTTCGAGGTAAGCCTCCATCGCCGCGTCGTCCATCTCGACAGCAGCTTCAATCATCGAGGCGCGGTATTCGGCAGCCTTGTCGGCGAGCTCGGCCGGGATCGGCCCCTCGGTCATCTTGGCTTCCTTGCCGTCGCCATCCCAGGTGATCGCAACCATACGGATAAGGTCGACGACGCCACGGAAGTCGGATTCAGCACCGATCGGGAGCTGCAGCGGCACAGCGCGGGCACCAAGCTTTTCCTTGATGTCAGCGAGGCACATGTAGAAGTCTGCGCCGATCTTATCCATCTTGTTGGAGAAGATGATGCGCGGAACGTTGTACTTGTCGCCCTGACGCCAGACGGTTTCCGTCTGTGGCTCGACGCCCTGGTTGGAGTCGAGAACGCACACGGCGCCGTCGAGCACGCGCAGCGAACGCTCGACTTCGATCGTGAAGTCGACGTGGCCTGGGGTGTCGATGATGTTCAGGCGGCGCTTTCTGCCGTCGCGACCGGGCCAGAAGCAGGTCGTCGCGGCGGACGTGATCGTGATGCCGCGCTCAGCTTCCTGATCCATGAAGTCCATCGTCGCGGCGCCGTCATGGACTTCGCCGATCTTGTAGGACTTGCCGGTGAAATAGAGGACGCGCTCGGTCGTCGTGGTTTTCCCAGCATCAATGTGGGCCATGATGCCGAAATTGCGGTAGTCCTCAATTGCGTATTGCCGGGCCATATCTGCCTCGAAATCCTTGTAATTACCCTGGTGCGCCAGTCCTACCAGCGGTAGTGCGAGAAGGCGCGGTTGGCTTCCGCCATTTTATGCGTGTCTTCACGCTTCTTGACGGCAGTGCCGCGGTTATTTGCGGCGTCGAGCAATTCGCCCGAAAGCTTGTCAATCAGCGTCGATTCATTGCGCGCACGAGCTGCGGCGATCAACCAGCGAATGGCGAGTGCCTGACGGCGCTCGTTACGAACTTCGACCGGCACCTGATAGGTCGCGCCACCGACACGGCGAGAGCGAACTTCCACCGACGGCATGACATTATCGAGCGCCTGACGGAAAAGGTCGATCGGATTTGCCTTGCCACGCTGCTCCATCTTATCGAAAGCACCGTAAACCATGCGCTCGGCAACCGACTTCTTACCGTGCTCCATCACCGCGTTCATGAACTTGGTGACGACAATGTCGTTGAACTTCGGATCGGGGATCACTTCCCGCTTTTGCGCCGCGTGACGACGAGACATCCTAACTGACCCTTCGCTTCGAATTCTTTTTAAATCTTACGGGCCAGACGAACCGGCCCAAACGAGACCGCTTCTTACTTCGGCCGCTTTGCACCGTACTTCGAGCGACGCTGACGGCGGGCGGAGACGCCCTGCGTATCGAGGACGCCACGAATGATGTGATAACGCACGCCCGGCAAGTCCTTGACGCGGCCGCCACGGATCAGAACCACGGAGTGCTCCTGAAGGTTGTGGCCTTCGCCCGGAATGTAGCCGATAACCTCGTAGCCGTTGGTCAGCCGGATCTTGGCGACCTTACGCAAAGCGGAGTTCGGCTTCTTCGGCGTCGTCGTGTAGACGCGCGTGCAGACGCCACGCTTCTGCGGGCAGGCTTCCATGTGACGCGATTTCTCGCGGTAGACTGGCTTTACCCGGGGCTTCCGGATCAACTGTTGTATCGTCGGCATTCGCCCAATCCTGACTTCGCGACGCAGATCCGAAGCGGAAATGCGCCAAGCAAACCTGCCAGGTGCGCGAAGTCCGCCCCTAGCAAGAAAAAACCAGAGGATCGTGCCGCCCGGAGGGTGACAGATCTTGGCCCGTCGATGTGCTCTGCTTTATTGACGGGAGCGTTTAGGTCCAAAATAGGCGCTAAAAGCGCCGCGTGACCTACCACCAACCCGTGAGAGTGGGCGGAGCTATATACACACCCGACATGTTGGTCAACAGGCCCTCGAAGAGGTTGCGAAATTATTTTCGCTGTTTGCCCTGCTATGGGGCAAAGTTGACCTGCGACCCGTTGTCGGTTCGAAGGCATAGCGCATTTCGATGACGCCGAAATCGGGTCTGGAGAGATTTCCCCGTTAATCAGATGGGGAGTTGCCTCGCGAAGGAACGAAGCAAAACGGCCGCTTCGTGGTGAAGCGG
>JAEWCT010000132.1 GCA_023390485.1 Pseudomonadota bacterium | reverse complement strand
GTCCGGACCTGGATCTGGTTAGCTGTCGCCTCGTCGTCGGCGCGCTCTTTGAGCTGCTGCACCTTATCGAGAATCCCGAGCTGCTTTTGCACGTGATGGCCGACCTCGTGCGCGATGACATACGCCTGAGCGAAATCCCCGCTGACGTTGAACTTGCGCTTCAGCTCATCGTAAAACGCGAGGTCGATGTAAACCTTCTGATCGAGCGGGCAATAAAACGGCCCCATCGCCGCCTGTCCCGCACCGCAGGCCGTGCGCGTAATTCCCGAATAGAGCACGAGCGGCGGATCGGGATAATTGCTTCCGAAGCTCTTGAAGACCGACGTCCACACATCCTCGGTATCCGCAAGAACGCGCTTGACGAAAACCGCTTCGCTGTCATCGCCAGCCGCCTGCTTCTGTTGCGAGCCCGGAAGCCCCGGGATGTCGGAAGGCGAGCGGGACGGCCGCTCCGAATGCGGCATCTGCGGCATACTGATTTGGCCGTTCGTGCCGAGCAGGACATCGAGCGGGTTGATGCCGAAGAGCATCAGAACGGCGCCGATGATCAGCAACGTCGTGATGCTGAAACCGCCCTTGCCGCCTAGCGGGATTTGGATGCCACCACCCGGGAATTGGAAGCCGCCGCCGTCACTTTGTCCGCGACGATCCTCGACGTTGCTGCTTTCACGGTCGTTCTGATCGTAGCGCATGTCAGCCTCTGAATATGACGAAGCATCACGGTTCGGAGCCCGGCCGCAACAACGCACCAGCCGTAACGCCAATCCGCATACTGCACGCGCGATAGGCCTTTACAAGGTCTGTGTAAAGCCGTTCGGAAGCCACCCAGGACGGCTATAGCTTGGAATCTTCGGGTCGGGCCTTTTTGGCTTTCGCCGCGCCGGGTAATGCGAGCAGATCCGGCATCGCAACAAGGCCCTTCGCTTTCGGCGCGGCTTTCAGTTGCGCCCGGACGGAACGAGAGGCCGTTACGGTGCCGTCATAGGCATAGGCCTCGTGATTGCGTTCGATCTCGGCCAGATCATAACGGTAGTTGACCATCAGCCCGTGCGCCTCGCGGAGCCCCTTCTCGGAGGTGTCCGCCAGCCAATTCAGCCGTTCGAGCCTTGCGCCGTTGCCGAGATGAAAGCGCGCAACCTGATCCACCGGGCGGTCGTCGCTCGATCGGGCGACGAGAAAGTAATACGCCGCCAGTCCCATGAGCGCGGACCTGATCTCCTCGGCGCCGGGCGCGTCCTTCGTCGCCTCCTCGACCCAGCGCGGATCACGAAGACGCGACAAAGCCTGGAGATCGGCGCCCGAGATCGGGACATCGCTGCCGCTGGCCAGCGCCCGGTCGACCCACCGCGCGAAACTCGGGACGGGAGACAGCGTGACGAACGTCCTGAGGCTCGAAACGTCCTTGGCGAGATCCTCGACCACCTGCTTCAAGAGAAAATTTCCGAACGAAATGCCCTTGAGGCCGTCCTGGCAGTTCGAAATGGAATAAAAGACCGCCGTCGTCGGCGGTGCATCGTCGTCGGAGCGATGCCCATCGAGAACCGTCGCGATCGCGTCCGGCATCTCGCGCATCAGAGCCACCTCGACGAAAATCAACGGCTCGTCGACGAGGGCCGGGTGAAAGAAAGCGAAGCACCGGCGATCCTTGGGATCGAGGCGGCGACGCAAGTCGTCCCACCCGCGGATCTCGTGCACCGCTTCGTATTCGATGATCTTTTCCAGAATGGCCGCCGGCGTCTGCCAGTCGATGCGCCGGAGTACGAGGAAGCCACGATTGAACCACGACGTTAGAAGCCGCTCGAGATCGGCATCGACCGCCGCCAGTGCATCGTCCGACTTCACGTGGCGAAGAAGATCGCTGCGCAGCGCCACGATCTCCGCCGTCGCGCCCGCCGCGAGATTGAGCCGCCGGAAGAATTCCAGCCGCGGGCTGTAGGAGGCCTTCTGCAGCTTCCTGAGCGTCTTTTCGGACGGTTCGTCGAGATAGCTGCGGGCTGCGTCCGCCACCTGGATGGGATCGGGCTGAAGATCTTCCGCGAGAAAGCGAAAAAACTGCAGCCGTTCCTCGCTCGACGCCTTCCTGAGCTGATTGAGAAGCTGGCGAGCGATCGCGACGCCCGATGCCTCCCCGCGTCCCGACATCAACGCCCGCGACAGAACTTCGATCGACTCACCGCCGCCATCGCCGAAGAGCGCCTTCGGAAGCAGCGCGCGCCCCTGTTCGGCGACCGCCGCCATCAATTCCTGAAAGAACGAAACGTTCACGCGTTCTGCCATCGCCGGCCGGGCTCCCTTGATGCGTTAACTTTTGCTTAACCGTATCGAACGAGCATCCCGTCGCAGCTTGTATAGGGCATTTTTGGGCATGACCGATCGCTTTTCAACCGGATGGCCGTCGTCGTCGCTCGATGCGGCGAAAAACGATACTGGGCGGGTTGCATTCTGCGGACCCTACGTCCTCTCCGCGATCACGGGCTTCGGCATCGCCCGGATCGAGGACGTCATTCGCGAAGGCCGCGAGTTGCCTCCACACCGCAAGCCCGTCGTGCGCGGAACCTATTCCGACGAAGTCGAGGCCGCCCTCGCCTACTTCGGTTATCGCATGGATCTCCGGGAAAGCCATATGCACCGCGCCCGCAAGGAACGCCCGACGTTCTGGACATGGATGCAGAAACCGCGGAACGCCTGGGCGTATTACATCCTGGCAATTCACAAGGGCAAAGAAGGACACTGGATTCTCGTGAAGGGCGTGAAGATGTGCGACACCTTCACCGAGGGCAAATGGACGTTCGTCGTCGATGGCCCGCATCGCGGCTGCCGCATCATGGAAGTCTTCGAAGTCAGAAAGGCGCACGACGCCTGAGGCATTTGGCAACTTAGCGGCCTCATCCCGGTCACATCGCCGCTGCAGCCGAATGAACGATGTATGAACCCCCGCTTCACGGCCTATTCAATCCCTAAGCTTATACATGGTTCCAACACCCGTCATGGACAAGCCAAAGGGAGAGAAGCCGTGGCCGAGTTCGTCCGATCGAGCGCCATCATGTTGATGGCCGTCGTGGTGCTCGCTGCTGGCGTCGCCGTGTTCTTCTACGGATAAGCCGTCAGGCTCGGCAGGCCGCCGCCAAAGCGTCTTGTCGAGACCCGCGAGTTACGCCACTTAAAGGGGGCTTTACGCCCCCTTTTCTCATGGCTCATGCGCGGCATCACTTGGCAGACACCTCCTACTCCGACTTTTTCAGAGACGCCCAGGCACGCTTTGCCGATTACCTGACACCGTCGGTGCGCCTCGGCGTGACCGGACTGTCGCGTGCCGGCAAGACCGTTTTCATCACCGCGCTTGTTCGCAATCTCGTTGCCGGCGGCCGGCTGCCGTTTTTCTCACCCGACGCGGAGCGCCGCATCGTCCGCGCCTATCTCGAACCGCAGCCCGACGACAGCGTGCCCCGCTTCGACTACGAAGCCCATCTCGCAGATCTCCTGTCGACACCGCCATCGTGGCCGGAGAGCACGAAGCGGATCTCGGAATTGCGCATCACCATCGAATACCGGTCGGCGTACGCACTAAAACGCGCCATCGGCTTTTCGAAGCTGCATCTCGACATTGTCGATTACCCCGGCGAATGGCTGATCGACCTGCCGTTGCTCGATCAGGATTATCGCTCGTTCTCGATTGAAGCCCTGGCCCTCGCAAACGCGCCGCAGCGCGCCGAGTTCGCAAAACGCTTCCTGGGCTTCCTCGCGGGCACCGATCCGGCTGCACCGGAAGACGAGCAAATCGCCATGACGGGCGCCAAGCTCTTCACGGCCTATTTGCGCGCGACACGCGACAGCGGCGCGCAATCGACGCTCGCTCCCGGCCGCTTTCTGCTCCCTGGAGACCTGGAAGGCTCGCCTCTTCTCACGTTTTTTCCGATGCCGCTCACGTCGGACGAACGCCTGCCGCGCGGATCGCTCGCCGCCATGATGGCGCGGCGGTTCGAAAGCTATAAGCAATCCGTCGTCAAACCGTTCTTCAACGACCACTTCGCCCGCCTCGATCGCCAGATCGTACTTGTCGATGTGCTGACGGCCCTCCATCGCGGCGCCGACGCTGTCGGCGATCTCGAACGCGCCATGACCGATATCCTGAAAGCTTTCCGC
>JAEWCT010000093.1 GCA_023390485.1 Pseudomonadota bacterium | reverse complement strand
CCACCGATGGCCGGGAGCGATTGAAGCTCGCGGTCGAGCGCACGCGGAGCATCCTCCGTTTGCCGCCCGGCTACGAAGCCGCGATCGTTCCAGGCTCTGATACCGGCGCGTTCGAACTCGCGATGTGGAACCTGCTCGGCGAGCGCGGAACGGACGTGCTGGCGTGGGATGTGTTCGGCCGCAACTGGCTCCGCGATGCGACGGCCGAGTTGAAGCTTTCCGATCTGCGCACATTCGAAGCCGAGCCTGGATATCTTCCGGATCTCGGCAAGGTCGATTTCTCGCGCGACGTGCTCTTCACCTGGAACGGCACGACGACGGGCGTGAAGGTGCCCGACGGCGATTGGATTCCCGATGATCGGCAAGGGCTCGTCATGTGCGACGCGACGTCGGCCCTCTTCGCGGAGGCGATCGATCTCCGCAAAGTCGACGTGCTGACCTATTCCTGGCAAAAGGCGCTCGGTGGAGAAGGCGCGCATGGGATGCTCATCGTGTCTCCGCGCGCGCTCGAGCGGCTCGTGTCGTACCGGCCGCCATGGCCTGTGCCGAAGCTTTTCCGGCTGACGAACAAGGACGGAATTCTGCGCGACGTTTTCGAGGGCGTCACGATCAACACGCCATCGATGCTGTGCGTCGAAGATTATCTCGATGCTCTCAGCTGGGCGGAAGGTCTCGGCGGGATCGACGCGACAGTCGCGCGGGCGCGCGCCACGTCGTCAATACTTTACGACTGGATCGACCGGACCCCGTGGGTGGCGCCGCTGGCGACAGATCCCCGGACCCGCTCCCAGACATCGGTCGCGATGCGGTTCGCAGAACCGGCGCTCGTGAATGCGTCGGAGGACGTGCGTCTCGATGTCATGCGCAACCTCGTAGGGCTGCTCGAAGGCGAGGGTGCGGCCTTCGATATCGCCGCCTACCGCGGCATGCCGGCGGGACTGCGCGTCTGGTGCGGCACTACGGTCGAGAGCCAGGATATCGCGGCGCTTCTGCCCTGGCTCGAATGGGGGTACGCAAAGGCTCGGGCCAAGGTGCTTTCGGCGTGAATTTTGCTGGCGACCTTTGCGTAATCTGGTTAATAGCGGCCGTGTCAATGCCTTTTTCTCGCGCTTTGCATCGGCCATAATCGGCTGGGGTCGCCACTCGCCGAGGCGGTTCATCGGGCGTCGTCAACCAAACAACCAAAGGTCACAGCGAGATGCGTTTTGTCTTTGCGGCAGCTTTCCTGGCCGCCACGCCGTTCAGCGCGCTTGCAGTCGAAGTACCGGCAACGTCGGCCATCGACGATGTGACGGTGTTTCTGTCGGGCGCCGAGGTCACACGCATCGCCAAGGTGCATATCGACAAGGGCGAGCATACGATCGTCATCGGCGACGTGCCGGCGAGCGCCATTCCCGGTTCCATCAGGGTCGAGGGCAAGGCGACGGGCAAGCTCGATATCGGGTCCGTCGATACGGCGAAGAAGCTTTTGCAGCGCGCCGAGAGCGAGGCTGCCGACAAGCAGCGTAAGGTTCTCGAGGACACGATCCAGACACTCAAGGACCAGCGAACGACAGTTGACGCGCAGGCGCAGGCTGCGAAGACGCAGAAGAAGCTGATCGCGAATCTTGCCCAGCTTCCGACGCGGCCTGCTCCGCAAACGACAAATGCCGCATCGCCGCCGGATGACTGGCCGAAGGTTCTGGCGCTCATCGCGCAGGCGACGGGAGATGCGAGCAAACTCGCGCTCGATGCGGAGCAGAAAATCCGCGAGATCAACCGGCAGATTTCCGACGCTGAAAAGCAGCTCGCGGCGCTGGCGCCGGCACGGACCGAGCAGACCGAGGTGCGTGTTCATGTCGTCGCGCAGACGCCGCTCGAGGCCGATCTGAGCGTGCATTATCAAGTTCCCGATGCCCACTGGGCGCCGCTGTACGATGCCCGGCTGCAGACGGGTTCGAAGACCGAGCCGCCGAAACTGTCGCTCGACCGGCGTGCGGCGATAACGCAGCGCTCGGGAGAAAATTGGGATGCCGTTTCGCTGAAGCTTTCAACGTCGCGGCCAAGCGACGGTTCGTCTGCGCCGTATCTCGAAACGCAATTCGTGGATTTCGAACAGGCACCAAAACCCGTGGCGGCTGCCGCTCCTGCTCCTCCGCCTGAACCATCGCAGCGCCTGATGGCGAAGCATCGCAATATCGCTGCCGCGGACGGACTCGGCGGTAATTTCGAGCAGGCGGCGCCTGAGTCCGTCAACGTCGAAGAAGCCGTGGCGCAGCTACAAAGCGCGCCGTTCGAGGCAACGTTCGAGGTTCCGGGGCGCGCGAGTATTGCCGGAACGGGTGAAGCCAAGCGCGTGCTCCTAGCGTCGGAGGCGCTCGAGCCGGCGTTGAGCTGCCGCGCCGTGCCGAAAGTCGATACCAGCGCCTATCTCTACGCGAAGCTGAAGCTCGCCAAGGGCACGCCTCTGCTGCCCGGCACGGTTTTCCTATTCCGCGACGGCACGTTCGTCGGCACCGGCGATTTACCACTTCTCAGCCCGGGCAGCGAACATGATCTTGGCTTCGGCATCGACGATCAGGTGAAGATCAAGCATGCGGTGCTGGAAGAGAAGCGCGGCGAGAGTGGGCTCATTTCGACGTCGCACGTCGACAGCCGGAACTTCCGCGTCAATGTCAAAAACATGCACGAGCGGGCCATTGACGTAACCATCCTCGATCGCGTTCCTGTGGCGCAGAACGACGACATCAAGGTCGAACTGACGGGCAAGGCTTCGCCGACGACGCAGAACGTCGACGACAAGCGCGGCATCATCGCGTTCCAGGCCAAGCTCGAGCCGGACGAGGAAAAAATTCTGGAGTACGGCTATCGCGTTTCGTGGCCGGCGGCGAAGTCGATCGTCTACGGACCCTGAGGCGACAAGCTGGATCTTGGCCGGATCTTGACCGGATCTTGAATTAAGCTAGCGGAATTGCCGCGAGGCCCTGGCCGATGCCGGGGCCAAATCATGAGAAGTGAGAAGGTTGAACTAAATGGCAAACGTCGTGGTGGTCGGAGCCCAATGGGGGGACGAGGGCAAAGGCAAGATCGTGGATTGGCTGTCGGAGCGCGCCGACGTCGTTGTCCGCTTTCAGGGCGGACACAACGCCGGACACACGCTCGTCATCGGCGGCACGACGTTCAAGCTGTCGCTGCTCCCTTCGGGTGTCGTGCGGCCGGACAAGCTTTCCGTCATCGGCAACGGTGTCGTCATCGATCCGTGGGCGTTGGTGGACGAAATCACGCGATTGACCAAACAGGGCATCGCGATCACGCCCGAGAATCTGCGCATCGCCGAGAACGCGACGCTCATTCTTCCGTTGCATCGCGAGCTGGACGTCGTACGTGAAGCTGCGGCGGGCACCGAAAAGATCGGCACGACGGGCCGCGGCATTGGGCCGGCATATGAAGACAAGGTCGGGCGTCGCGCGATCCGCGTGCAGGATCTGGCGTCGCCCGCGACGCTCGGCGCGAAGATCGATCGGGCGCTCGCGCATCACAACGCGCTGCGTCGGGGGCTCGGTCAGCCTGAGGTCGCGAAGGACGAGTTGATGGCAGAGCTTCTCGCCATCGCGCCGAAGGTTCTTCCCTACACGGATGTGACGTGGGAGCTTCTCGATCAGGCACGGCGCCAGGGCAAGCGCATCCTGTTCGAGGGCGCACAGGGCGCGCTTCTCGACGTCGATCACGGCACATATCCGTTCGTCACGTCATCGAACACGGTCGCGGGACAAGCGGCGACGGGATCGGGCATCGGCCCCGGTCACGTCGGTTATGTGCTCGGCATCGCCAAGGCGTACACGACGCGCGTCGGATCGGGCCCATTCCCGCCTGAGCTTACGGATGCCATCGGCGAGCGGATCGGCGAGCGCGGCCGTGAGTTCGGCACGGTAACGGGGCGCAAGCGGCGTTGCGGCTGGTTCGACAGCGTGCTCGTGCGGCAGGTGGCGAAGGTTTCCGGCATCGATGGCATTGCGCTGACCAAGCTCGACGTTCTCGATGGCTTCGATACCATCCGTATCTGCGTCGGCTACAGGCTCAACGGCGAGCGCATCGAGCGCCTGCCGGGAAGTTCGTCGGCGCAGGCGATTATCGAGCCGATCTACGAAGATTTCGAGGGCTGGTCGGAATCGACGCAAGGTGCGCGACGGTGGGCCGATCTTCCGGCGCAAGCCGTGAAGTATGTCCGCCGCGTCGAGGAGTTGATCGAATGTCCGATCACGCTCCTCTCGACGAGCCCAGAGCGCGACGACACGATTTTGATGAAGGACCCTTTCATCTGAGAGCTTCGAGCCGGCGGGGCGTGTGGCGCGCCCGGTCGTGATCATCGGCGGCTGACGGGCGAGAGTAGGGGGCGATCGCAATGTTTTTCATCGCATCGAAGGTCGTCTTCTTCTGCATTCAGCCGTCGACCTTGGCGTTTCTCGCGCTTGCAGTGGGATTCTTCTGTCTGCAATTCCGGCGTCCGAAGCTGGGCGCGATCTTCTTGTCCGCCGGCTTCGGAATCATCATTCTGTTCGGCTTCCTGCCCGGCGGGAATATCCTCGTTCTGCCGCTGGAGCAGCGCTTTGCGACGCGCGTTCCGGACGTGCCGCAGGAGAAAATCAGCGGCATCATTCTATTGGGCGGCTTTGAAGACGGAGCGATCACCGCCAGCCGAGGCGGCTTAGCTCTCAACGAGTCGGCGGAACGGCTGACCGAGACGCTGCGCCTTGCGCGCGCGCTTCCCGATGCCAAAGTGATCTTCACTGGCGGCAGCGGGTCTCTGTTCGGTGGCGAGGGGATTGGATCTGAAGTGCAGAAGTTTTTCGTCGACGCCGGTATTGAGCCGAGCCGCATCGTGATTGAGAACCACTCGCGCAATACCTACGAGAACGCGATGTTCACGAAGCCTCTCGTCAATCCCAATCCGCAAGACAAATGGCTTCTTGTCACGTCGGCTTACCATATGCCGCGTTCGGTCGGCGTTTTTCGAAAAGCCGGATTCAATGTCGTGCCGTATCCGGTCGATTTTCGGACGCGCGGCAGACGGGATGCAGTCCGTCCCTTGGACAGCATTTCCGCCGGATTGGCGCGCACGGATCTTGCCGCCAAAGAGTGGATCGGATTGTTCGCGTACTGGATGTCCGGCCGAAGCACGTCGCTCTTTCCGGAGCCCTGATGCCGTAGAGTTCGCGTTTGTCGCGTGAAGCTCGCGCGCAGCACCGGGTTTGCATGGTTCAGACTTCGTTGCGCCAGCGACAACAATTTCATGAGAAAGTGCACGGCGATTTCTGAACATCTCCCAATATCGTTGCTGCAAATGCGAAGGCCTTCTTTTCCGGAACAAACTCCTCCCGGTACGGTTGATGGTGCGGCATGATGTGAGGAGACGTGCAGTGCACGAGATCATCTATCTGATCGGGTTGATCGTGGTCATTTCGTTTCTTCTAAGCCTGTTGGGTTTTAGATGATCGAAGGAGACGCCACGATGGTCGAAATAGTCGACGTTCGCGATTCGAGTCCGCTTATCAGCTGGCGAGGCATATTTGCCGGCGCGGTAGCGGGAACGGCGTTTTACTTCGTTCTGATATCTATCGGCATCGCGGCGGGACTATCGCTTTTGTCTCCATGGCCCGGCCAATCCCACACTTGGCTGGCGGCTTCGATCACGGCAGCGTGGGCGCTGATCGCAACAATTGCGTGGTTTCTCATTGCGGGATTTGTCTCGGCTCGCGTGCGTCCGCGCGTTGCCGACGTGCCGCCCGATGAAGTCGAGTATCGCGACGGGCTGCAGGGGTTTGTCACTTGGGGCGTTTGCGTACTGTTTGCCACCATGATCGTGGCGAGCGCTGGATCAGCTGCACTCCGGGGCGGATATTCGGCGGTCGCGAAATTCTCAAGCACATCGTCGAGCCCACTTTCGCGCGTTGTTTCCGTATTGGCCACGCCGCCAGAGGGCAAGCCCGTCACCAACGTGCAGCTTCTAAGCCCGGAGGAGGAGAAGACGATCGAAGCGGTTTTCATGAGGTCGTTCGGTAACGAGCATCTTTCGCCGAACGACAAAAACCTCGTTTCGTCGATTGTCGCCGCGAGAGCCGGCATCCCGCAAGCGGATGCGCAAGCGCGCGTCGATACGGCCTATGCCGATGCGATTGCGGCGCTCGACAAGGCGAAGAAGGCGACGGAGCTTTCCGGACTCATTACCGGCATCGGCCTTCTCATCGGTCTTGCCGCGGCGTGGTACGGCGGCATACGCGGTGGTATCAGCCGCGACACCAGCGTTCCCGCGCGGTTCAGATTCCGCGGGTTCTGAACGGGTGACTATTCCGAGCAAGGAATATCAGTTGCCGTTGTTCAAAATGATGTAACCCCGGCGCCGCGTCGGGAGCGTCGGCAACGGTGGACCGAAGACCGGCTGTCTCAGCGTCCAATTGGGTCCCGCAACGCCGGCCGTGCTGACGCCGTGGCCATTCCAGCCTGAGTCCGGGAGCAGGAAATCGTCGGCTGCAAACGTCGGTCCCGTGCGATCGACAGGGGCCCATTGGACGCCGCCGTCCGGGCCTCGGGGGCCTGAACCCGAGCGGGGCGGCTGGGCGACTGCCGCGGCAGCTGACAGCAGTAAAGAGGCTGAGACTGCGCAAGTGAAAGCAAGAGATTTCATCGCTCGGGTCCTTCGCATCGGGCTGCGTCGCAGACTGGCTGCAAAGAGTAATCCTGCCCGCCAACAACTAAAAGACCGTTTAGCCGGATCCTACAGTCTGCTGCTTTAATGGCACAGAATGCGATGCCGCCCCGGCGCGAGGCGCGGGCGGATGGCTTATCCCGTTATTGGATCAATGGTTATGATGCCGTTCGAACTTGAATTTCCCTGCAGGATCTGAAGGATCGGAGAACTGCTGGCGGTCGAGTTCGTGGCGTCATAAAGCGCCGCGAACTGTGCGATGATCTTGTTCACCTTGGTCGGATCCTGAAGATCGGTAAGGTTCAGTTTATTGGTTATCATCTTCGCCTGAGTATCGATATCGGCGGCCGACATCATTGAAGACAGGCCGAGAGCAGTCTGGGTGAACTGCAACAGGGCCTTATCGCCGAGGATCTGATAGGCGGACGTGATGCCCGACGCTTTCTTCTGGAAGTAAAGTGCAAGGCGAACGGCGTCGCTCTGGTCGCCGGCCTGGCTTTCCATCGTCTGCTCGACGTAGCCGTCCATTGTCGTGACGAGCTGGCTGCGGTCCTGCGCCTGGCCTGCCGGTACGTTAAGCGTCTTGCCGTCGGTTCCGAAATTGAACGCCACGGCAAGCTGTCGATATTTGGCATTTTCGGGTTTGTTGATGTAGCTATTCGGATCGAGCGGATCGCTCGTCAGGATCTGGCGCAGATCGGAGGTCGAAAGGTTTGCGTCCTTCAGTCCGTAGGCGCTGGTCATGAACGTCACGAGCTTGGGGTCTTTCAGCAGATCATCGACGTTGGTGATCTTGGCGATGGCCGTCATGTAGTAGTTGCTATCGGTCTCGGCCTGGTCCAGCGCTGCCGTCGTCGTGCCGGCTTGCGTCATGTACAGTTTGACCGTCGATTTCTGGTTTGCGTCCGTTTGGGCAACCTCAGCGGTCTTGGCATTGCCGTTTGAATCGAAGTTGAACGCCGCCGCCATCGCGATATAGGCGGAGTTGTGCGATTGGTTAGCGAAGCTGTTCGGGTCGCTTGCGTCGCTCTGCAAGATCTTCGTGATCGTGTATTTCGACGTCGTGAGAGGATCTAATCCGTAAGCGGCCAAGATGTAGTTGTACGCTGTGCTGTTCAGCAAATCCTTCACGGACGTCGAACCGGCGACCGCATCCTGATAGGCCGTGGTTGCCGTGGTGTTGGACGTCTGTTGGGCCGCATCGTAGTTGGACTTATAGAGGTTGACTAGGCTGTTGACCTGAGCGGTCGTCTGCGCGGCGCCATTTTGGACCGAGCCGTCGGTGTTGAAGCTGAAGGCGGCAGCGAGCTTCTTATACGCGGTGTTGGTCTGTTGATTCGCGACGCTGTTCGGATCGGAGAGATCGCTCGTCAGGACCTGGCGTATGAGCGTTTGCGATTCTGTGTTGGGGTTGAGGCCGAACGCCGTCATCGCAACATTGTACAAGATCGGGTTCGACAACAAGTCGTCGACCGAAGTCACGCTCGGAAGGGCGGTTTGATAATACTGCGTTTTGTAATTTGCCACCGCTGGTGTGGCATTGGTTCCGGTCGCGTTGAAGTATTGCGAAATCGCCGCGACGACGTTGCTCGACGATTGCGCCGTTCCATTCACGCTCCCGTCAGTTGAGAAATTGAACGCGGAAGCGAGCAATTTGAAATTGGGATTGGAATTCGAGAGCGTATTGGCGACGCTATTGGGATCAGAGAGATCGCTCGTCAGAACGGCTTTAATCGTCGCGTTGGTAACGTTGGCCGAGCCAAGGCCGAAGGCCGTAATCGCAAAGTTCAGCAGGCGCGAATTCGACATCAGCTGGTCGACGGAGGTCACGCTGCCGATCGCGGCCTGATAGTAGGTGGCTTCGGTCGCCGCTACGGCACCCTTATTGACCTGCTGCTGCGTGTACAGGCCAATCGTATCATTCTCTTCCGTGGTATTCTGGGCGACCGTGGGCTGCGTGGCGAGCGTGCCATCGGTCGAGAATTGGAAAGCTTTCGCGAAATCGGCAAACCGCGTGTCGGTGAGCTTGTTGACGAAGCTCGTCGAGTCCGTGAGGTCGCTGGTCAGAACCTTCTTCATGAAGGCTTTGGCGTAGGCCATGTCGCTCAGGCCGTAGGCCGTCATCGCGTAGGTGAAAAGCCGCGAATTGTTCAGGAAGTCATCGACCGTTTTCACATTGCCGATATTGGCTTGATAATACTTGGCGGCGTTCGACACATCGCTCTGGGCGGAAATGCGCGCGAGCGTTTTCGGCAGGTCGGCGGCGTAGGTCCGGTAGAGCAGGTAGGTTGAGATCATCGCGGGCTTTCTGCTGCGGTCGATTCACGTACGCGAATTATGGTCTCGGAGCTTGCACTGGACCTGACAAGCTGTTGCCCGGCGTTCGATGAGTTTGGATACAACTCATGCGACACGGCCGAGCAGTACCGATCGTCGACAGATTCGCGTTACGATGTCGTTACTGACGGGAGCGCAACGCTCAAT
>JAEWCT010000078.1 GCA_023390485.1 Pseudomonadota bacterium | reverse complement strand
GAATTAATCAGGCTCTCCTCCGACGAGCGGCACTCGCAGCTGCGAATGTTTGATGCCATGGTGCAGTCTCTCCTGGTAGTTCGGTTGCCGGGCAGACCGAACGATCGTTCCGCGCTACGCGACTTTCTCATCTTCACAATGATGATTCTCTACCAAGCGGCCGGCGCCAACAGCCGTGAGGCGCGGAAGAGCACGGCGCGCTTCTTTTCTTTGACATGCGATACCCGCTTCGCTCGCCGGCAGCGTCCGTCTCTCGACCAGGTCAAATGGGCGGAAGAGCGCACCTTGCACAGGTTCAAGTTGCTCGAACGGTGGGGCGGTAGTGATCGTTTGCTGAATCTGGCGTGGCAAAAGGGAGTAACCGTCCTCGGGTTCCACGCCGCTGAAAATGCGCGCGTGTTTCTGGATCCTAAAGCGTTCTCTGAAGATGCGACGGCCCTGGTCTCGATCTGCCGAACGCTCGATGCTGTTGAGCGACTTGCTCGGTTTGAAAACGCTCAACGATCACGTTCCGTGTCGTCAGCTTTGATCTGAGGAGATCGGCGGTATCGAGCGGAAACAGTGCCCCTTCAAGCTTCTGTTTCCGCTCTCTATCCCGATCTATCTGTTGGCGAGCTAGGGAGGTGAGCGTGAGGCGATTGGATGAAAAAAGCTGGCGTGATTGCGTCTTCGTTACGCCGGCGAGAGCCGCAGAAGTCTTAGGATACTCGGTTGGCACCGTACGAAATCTAATTTTTGGCGAAGTGCTTCAGGCAGTTCGACAGTCACGCGGCGGGCCAATGTTTGTGACGGTCGATAGCTTGATCCAGCACATTGAAGCGGCTGAGCCGTTATCGCCCGACGAACTCGCAAAGCTCGCGGGAAACGACCGCCTGCACGAGCGAGTGATGCTCACTGTTATTCCGGGTGGCCGGAAATAGAAACGGCGCCGCCGGGTGCAAGCCGGCTGCGCCGCGAAGCGAAAGTTTCAGTATGAACATCGTACCATTGCCGGCGAACGGCATCAAGCTGTCAGCTCAGCACTTCAACCAAACGTTCTCTGATTTTTGGAATCTCGGCTACGGACCGCGGCTATTGCCGATCGTGCCACCCGACGCCAAGATTCGTGAAACGTCAACGCTCTATAAACGCGTCGACACGCAACAAGATAGCCGCGGGAAGGCGCCCGGCGTCTGCAACGCCGAAGGCCTTTGGTATTCGTTCGATTGGCTCCGTCACGAAACGACGCAGGATGATCTTGCGCGATGGCAAAAGATGGGGGCCGGCGTCGGGTGCCGCATGGGAAGCGGCCTCGCTGCGATCGACGCAGATACTCTGAACAAAGTCTGTGCGTCTCAGATCCAGTTGACAGTCGTTAAGCATTGTGGCGTCACTCCCGTGAGAATCGGCAATCACCCGAAGGCGCTTTATCTTGTGCGCGTCAGTGGGCCGATGCCTTACAAGCGCGTCGAGTTCGGCGACGGCGAGCGCGTCGAGATCCTGACGGAAGGGCGCCAAGCTGTCTTTCACGGCGTCCATCCGAAGACGAAACAGTTCTACGCGTGGCCATTCCAGCTCGTGCCGTTCGATCAGCTTCCTGTCGTCATGCCGGAAGAGTTGTCGGCTCTGCTCGAGGAGCTTAGGTCGATCCTGCCGGCCTCGAAGCCGATCGTCACCGAGGGCGGCGGAAATGAAGTCAACCAAGCATCTCTGCGTGGCGATCTCGAAAAGGTGCGCAGCGCCGTGCGCGCCACGCCCAACACGAGCGAAGGGTTCCCGACCCGTGAGACCTGGCGCGACTTCGGATACGCGATCAAGGGCGCCTTGCAGGATCATCCTGACGAGGCGTTCGAGCTCTTCTGCGAATGGTCGGAACGGTGGACGGAGAACGGGCAGCCCGTGCAGCCCGGAAATGATCCCCGGTTCGTCGAAACGGAGTGGAAGAGATTCAAGCCCCCGTTCCGTGTCGGTGCATCCAAAATATTCGAGACGGCCGAGCAGCACTCGACCAGTGGCTTCCGTCGGGTAGATGCGTGGTTTGAGGAAATTCCCGATGAACCCGAAGGTCTGTTTATAGAAAAATCGCCACGCCCTTTAGAAAGCATTCCCCGCGTCATTCGACCGACGCCATACAGCTTTCCCGATCCGGCGCAGATCCCGACGAGGCAGTGGCTCTACGGAACTCACTATATTCGCAGCTTCGTATCGGCCACCGTTGCACCTGGCGGGCTTGGCAAGTCATCACTCACGATTGTCGAAGCCTTGGCGATGGTCTCGGGCAAGCCGTTGCTCGGGGTCGAACCGAAGGGCAAGTTCAGGGTGTGGCTCTGGAACGGCGAAGACCCGATGGACGAGCTCAACCGACGCGTCGCCGGCGCAATGAAGCACTATGGTTTGTCGGAGGCTGATGTTGGCCATCGCCTTTGGTTGGACAGCGGGCAACATCTGGAAATCGTCCTTGCCACGGAGACCAGAGGGCGGGCGCAAGTGATCGAAGAGAACGCTGCGGCGTTGGTGTCGGCGCTTCGAAGCAATCAAATCGACGCGTTGGTGATCGACCCGTTCATCAGTTCGCACCGGGTCAACGAAAACGACAACGGTGCGATAGACCTGGTTGTGAAGCGCCTTGCCAAGATCGCGGCCGAAGCCAGTGTTGCGGTGGAGATCGTCCATCACGTCCGCAAGACCAACGGGGCGGAGGTGACCACCGAAGATGCTCGCGGCGCCAGCTCTCTTGTGAACGCCGCCAGGACGACTCGGGCCATTACCAGAATGACCGAAGCGGAGGGCAGGGCGCTCGGCAGGGAGGACTATTGGCGGTACTGGCGGTTTGGAGGCGTATCCAAGAACAACCTGGCCCCAGCGACAACGTCCCCGGCCGAGAAGGCCGATTGGTATACGTTGAAGTCGGAGGCGCTCGGCAACGGTTCTGGCGCCGGTGTCGACGCCTTTATGACGGGTGACAACATCGGCGTCGTGGTCAGGGCCGGTCTCGAAGACATGCCGGATGCTCAGACCGCTCCTGATCAGGTTGAGGACGCTCTCTGTCGGATCGGCGCGGCAGACTGGCGCGCCGATGTGCGCGCCGGCGATGCCTGGGTTGGCAATCCAGTTGCGCAAGCGTTTGGCCTCGATGCCACCGACAAGTCCGATCGGACGAGGATCAATGGCATACTGCAGCGCCTGCGGAAGAGCGGTCAGATCGAGCACGAAACCGGCAAAGACCGAAACAGGCATACACGGATATTCGTGCGTGTCGCGCACAGCAAGCTGCGTCAGTCGACTTCTCCCGACGGCAAAAACGTATTCCATTGAATGACGCAAGTATTTGAAATCATTGAGTTTGCGACAGTGCGACAGTTGGATTTCAACCGTCGCACCAAAATCGCGTGCGACAGTCGCGCAAAAAGGTATGTCATGGCTCTTCGGACTGTCGCAGATAAACGCTTGAAAAATAGGGCTTTGCGACAGTGCGACAGTTCGAAATCAACTGACGCAAATCAACTGACGCAAGCAGAGTGCGTCAGTGCGACAGTCCCGTATATATTACGGGACTGTTGCACTGACTGTCGCAACGACCAACGCACAGCGAGGCCGACGTACGAGAACGAGGGCGCGAGCCGCGGGATATCATACCTCTTGGCGGTCACGGACGGGGCGCGTCGATGACTAGCCGGCGTCGCACCGACGGCCTGACACGGAGGGCCAAATCGACGGCGGGTCGCGACCACGCGCGGCGGGCCGCGAAGTTGAACCACAAGAACCTCCGAGCCCGGTCGCGATGCGGGGCCAAGCGGCGCGACGGCGAGCCGTGTACGCAGCCGGCGCTGAGCGGACGTAAGCGCTGCCGACATCACGGCGGCCTAACTCCGGCGGGGAAGGCCTGGCACGTCGTCCAGTATCCGGACGCCTCGACACCCGCCGGCGTCGTGCGGTTCAATCGCAAGCTTCGACAGCAGCAAAGGTATGCCAAGCAGCGTGCGGCGCGCCTGGCCGCCATGACGCCCGAACAGCGCGCAGCCCATGAGGCTTGGCATCGAGCCCGCCGTCCTGGCCTCACAAAGGCCGCCAGGACGGTAGAACGGGAGCGAGCGCGTCAGAATGCCGATGCGCGGCGCTCGATCGCTCAGCGGCCTCCTGAAGAGCCACTAAGCCCTGAAGCCGCACGCATCCGGGAAGCTCTGGCGGCTGCCAAGGCCGAACTGGCGCGGCTTGAGGCGAAGTCCAAATCGAAAAACGACAGCGAGGGAATATTTGGATGACCGATATCGAAGACGAAGAGCTCGACGAGTTCGAGGGGCTCGACGATGATGAGATGCGGGAAGCGTTGCTTCGCCGACTGCAGACAAAGGACGCGCTTAAAGCGATCAGGACGTCCGTAGCGGTATGTGATGACAAGAAAGCGCCGGCGGCCGCCCGCGTGCAGGCCGCCAGTAACATTCTGAGAGCCGGTGGCTTCTTCGCCAGACGAGATCCTGACGAAGGTCGGAACAAAGAGCCGCACGAAATGACCGGCGAAGAGCTGCGCAAGTTCGGCGCGCAAGCGCAGCGAGATCTGCGCGCACTGCTAGCGAAAGTTGAAAAGAAGGAGGGAGTTTTTGACTGATTCCTGTCGTCGCTAAGGGGGCCGACATCGTCACTGCATCGATTTGTTCGGCTAACTTCGCGGCTGTAGTCGCTTCGCTGATTTGATATTGCCAGGCATTCGTCTCCTCAGTGATCTGATGTGCAGCCTCTCATGAATTGCATCGAGCATTCTCGCCCACTCTTTACGCTTGAATTCTGTCATGTTCGGCGGAGGCTTTGTGCCCGGTCGGTAGTCGATACAAAGCACGAAATCATCAAGATCGGTCTCGTCGATGCATTTGGACCTGCTCCGAATGTAAGGCAGTCTCCCCGCCATAATCCAACGGCGGATAGTTTGCGGCGTTCGACGACAGCGCTGCGCTGCCTCAGCGATCGTCAGCAGCTTGAAAGGACGTGGCTTCGTGTCTGCCGGCACGTGTCCATACTCGCCAGGCGGTCCTGGCATCTTAACGCGCAAGACCTTGGCCGACGCGACGTAGAGCTCGAGATCAGCTTCTGAAATTAGCACCGGGCGTCCAGTGTAATAACCAAGCTTGCGGGTTAAGCGTAGGCGAGCAATCGTTGCGACCGAACAGCGAAGCAAAGCGGCGGCTTCCGACTGCAACAGCAACGTAGCCCGCTTCGCGTTTTGAATCTTATTTCGATCCATTCTTACAATGCAGCATGGCGCGGATCTGTCTGTCGATATCTTTAATGTCGCAATACGTGCAATACAGTAAGATACAACTTAAGCGTTGACATTGAAGGCGGGGTTTCTATCATCGCGTTGAGGTTCAGAAAGCCTCGTGCGACAGGCGTAATCGTTTTTCCTAAGTCCGGAGTCCTCGCGCGTATGTCCAATGGCGCATGCCTAAAGGCGCGGGGAGGGTACCTGTCGTTACTCGTTTCTGACTCCGGGCGTAGATTCGATCTCAGAAAGATCGATTGGAGAACGACAGATGACGATCGCACACAGCGAAATCCACAAAGTCAGCCGAGTTATTACTGGTGAGCTGAGCATTCTGGCACGCGTTGAAGCAGACCTTGACGCGGCGCGGCGCGCTGGAACGCTCGAAGATGTGTTTCTAACCCTCGAAGAAATTTACGGCATGTCGATACATACCGAAAACGAAGATGTGCGGGCCAAGTGCGACGCACTTTTGCGCGCAGGCGCGTCGTCGGGCGTCTTTTCGTGAGGAGCAGCGCAGAGCGCGTCATTGGGCG
>JAEWCT010000075.1 GCA_023390485.1 Pseudomonadota bacterium | reverse complement strand
ATTTCCCGAGCTTGAAATAACTTCGCGTCATCGACGACGGATAAAATGCGGCGCCGGATCAGGCATATCCGGCGCCGCATTTTTTTCTTCGTACGCGAATTACCCCGTCCGGTCAGGAGTTGGATCTCGCGGCCGCCGGAAGGTACGGCTGCAAGGATCTCGGCGAAGTTCCGGACGCGACTTCAGCGAAGATATGGGCAGACACGCTCGACGCCACGGCGATCGATATAAGTGCCGGTGCGATAACTGAACTCAGGGAAATCCCGCGCGCAGCGATCCATGTCGACACGATCGGCGCGATGTTCGGCGACTGCCGACGCGATCAGTGCGCCACCGATAATGCCGCCAACCAACGCTCCCGGACCCCAACCCCAGCCGCCGCCATGCCAGCCAACGTTGGTCACGGGGCTAGCGGCCTTCGAAATCGCCGCTCCGCCCGCGTTGAACGGTGCTGCATTTGCTTGCCCGGCCGCCACAAAAGTTGCCGTCATGGTCACGGCGACGAGCGACGATGCGATAAATTTTTTCAGTTTGATCATTGATGCGTTCCCACCGTAACGATGTTCCTGTCCCACCAAACGCGGCCCACGGAATGATCCGTCGCTATGCCGCGAAACGATCACAAGTCTTGCTGAATCATTGAGGAAACATGAGGTGAGTTCGCGACAATTCGAAGGCAGGCATTGGATGAATCGTCGCCGATAAAACGCTTGCGAGAACAAGTCCGGCATAGAAAAGCCGGCCGCTCCTGGGGGGAAGGAGCGACCGGCGGATGGCCACCGGTGAGGGTTCCGGCGGCACGGGGGTCTCGAATTTTATTCCGCGGCGAGACGAATTTTGCGACTGGTCTCTATGCTGTCGAAACCGAGTGATGCAGCAACAGCCTGATGCATGATGCGGCCTTCCTTGACGTTCAATCCTGCTGCGAGATGGGGATCTCTATCAAAAGCCGCAAGGCCTCTTTCCGCAAGTTTGATGACGAATGGCAGCGTTGCATTATTGAGGGCCTGCGCCGACGTAACTGGAACGGCACCAGGCATGTTCGCGACGCAGTAGTGAATGACGCCATCGACCTCGAACGTCGGATGAGCATGAGTCGTCGGCTTCGACGTTTCGAAGCAGCCACCCTGATCGATCGACACGTCGACGAGAACCGCGCCCTTCTTCATCTCCTTCAACATGGCCCGCGTGACGAGCTTCGGAGCGCTCGCGCCCGCGACCAGCACAGCGCCGATCACGACATCGGCGGCGAGCACTTCGTTCTCGATCATCTCCATTGTCGAGGCCAGCGTGCGGACGCGGCCTTCGAACATTTCATCGAGCAGTCGAAGGCGCGGAAGAGAACGGTCGATTATGGAGACTTCGGCACCAAGTCCGGCGGCCATCCGCGCGGCATGCGTTCCGACGACACCGCCGCCGAGCACGACGACCTTCGCCGGCTTCACGCCCGGAACGCCGCCCATCAGGACGCCGCGTCCACCCGTCGGGCGACGGAGGGCGACGGCGGCAGCTTCAATCGAAAGACGGCCCGCAACCTCGCTCATCGGCGCCAGCAGCGGCAGGCCACCTGCGGGGTCCGTCACGGTCTCGTAGGCAATGGCCGAGGCACCCGACTCCATCAGGCCAATCGCCTGTGGCGCGTCCGGGGCAAGGTGCAAATATGTGAACAGGATCTGATCGGGTTTCAGGCGCTTCCACTCGACGGGCTGCGGTTCCTTAACCTTCACGATCATCTGGGACGCTGCGAAGACCTCGTCGGCCGTGGCGACGATCCGGGCGCCGGCTCTTTCATAGATGGCGTCGTCGACGAAAATGCCGGCGCCGGCGCCGGCTTGGACGATGAGCTCGTGGCCCCGCGCCGTCAGCTCGCGAACGGAGCCTGGGACAAGACCCACACGAAATTCATCGGATTTGATTTCTGTTGGAACACCGATCCGCATCGTTCGACCCCTCGCCGGCTCCCCGCTTCTCTATTTTGTACCCTTCACACAAAAGGCGCGCCGTTACCCAGCAATTCTGGTTGTCATAGAACCAAAATACGACGAAAATCGCTGTAAACTGACTAAAGGACGCAGAAAAATGGCGGAAGTAGCCATGGACGCGCTGGATAAGGCGATTCTCACCGCCCTTCTTACTGACGGCCGTCAGAGCCAGGTCGAGCTGGCGCAGCGTGTGCCATTGTCGCCGACGGCCATTGCCCGCCGCATCCGGGCGCTTGAGCAATCGGGCGTGATCGCGGGATATGAGGCCAAAATCAATCGCAAGGCGCTCGGCCTCACGATGATGGTCGTCGTGCAGATCAGCCTTGAGAGCCAGAACGAAGATCTGCTAGCGGCTTTCGAACGGGCCGCGGCGGCGGCGCCGTCGATCGTGTCCTGCTACATGATGTCGGGCCAGGACGATTATCTGATTACGGTCTTCGCGCGCGATCTCGCGGATTTCGAGCGGATCCATAAGGAGGAGCTTTCGCGCCTTCCCGGTATCTCTCGACTACATTCGAGCTTCGTGCTCCGCGAGGTCACAAGCCGATCCCTGCCGGGATCGAGCTTGCTGCGATAGATCAGGGCGCGAGAGCCGCCGCGGCGGAGGCGGGCGGCGCATCGTCGGCGTCGCGCTGATACGACGTCTGCATCGCGGCGCCGTCGCGACCATAGATGTCGGGACGGAATTCGATCGAGCCGTTGGAAGGCTCAGCCCATGCCGTGATGTAGGTGAAGTACACCGGTATGGGGCGCGTCAGCTTCAGCTCCATCGGCTGGCCGGTGTCGAGCTGCTGGCGGACACGGCCGGGCTGCTCCCAGCCGGGCTCGTAATGTGCGACCCAATCGCCGAGATCGAAGACGTTCTTCACGCGAACGCATCCGGCGCTGAAGGCGCGGCTGCGCTGGTCAAACAGGTTCTTCATCGGCGTGTCGTGCATGTAGACGCCGTATTGGTTGGACATGTCCAACCGCAGCAAGCCAAGGGCATTCTTTTCCCCCGGGTCCTGCTTGAACTTGTAGTTGGCGGTCTGGGGCGACGACCAATCGATTGTATTGCGGTCGAGTTCCGGGCCGTTGACGCCGTTGTAGACGCGGATGCCTTCTTCCTCGAGATAGCCCGGTTCTTTGCGAAGCCGCGGAATAAGATCGAGCGTCGCGACACTCTCGGGAACGCGCCAGAATGGGAAGAAGTTGAGAGCCTTGATCGTCGCC
>JAEWCT010000038.1 GCA_023390485.1 Pseudomonadota bacterium | reverse complement strand
GCTTGATGGTCAGCAAGGATAGCCCGATCAAATCGCTGGCGGATTTTGAAGGCAAGAAGATCGGCGTTGCCGGAACGGGTATCGACAAGAGCTGGATCCTGCTTCGCGCCTACTCGCGCAAGACTCTCGGCAAGGATATTGCCAACATTGCCGAACCCGTTTTCGGGGCGGCGCCGCTGGTCACGGAAGAATTTCGGAACGGCCGGCTCGATGGGGTCTTGAATTTCTGGACCTACGCCGCGCGGCTCGAGGCTGGCGGCGCGCGCGAGCTCCTCAAAATGGCGGACGTGGTGAAGGGGCTCGACGTCAGCCCGACGCCGCCACTGGTCGGCTTCATCTGGTCGGAGAAGGAAGTCCGAAATAAAGGCGTTCCGGTCGCCAAACTCTTGGCGGCGGTGGCTGATGCCAACCGTGTCCTCGCTTCGTCCGATGGCGCCTGGCAGCGGTTGCGGCCGTTAATCAAGCCAGCTTCCGACGCCGAGCTCATTGCGATCCGGAATTACTATAGATCCGGTATCACGGGATCGTGGGGTGAAGCGGAAACTGCGGCTGCTAAGAAGCTGACAAGCCTTCTGATTGAACTTGGCGATACGGAACTCGTTGGTGATGGCACCCATTTCGACAAGAACCTTTTCCACACCTAAGCCGATCGCCGCGCCTTTGGGCTTTACGGCCGCCTTGGAGCGGCTCGCATGGATGGCGGGCTCGCTGCTCGTTTTGGCCGTTCTCTGGCAGCTCATCGCCGTTTACGCGCAAAACCGCTATCTACCGACGCCGATCGCGGTTTTCGACGTTCTATGGCGCGAGAGCGCCAATGGCGATCTCTGGGTGAATATCTCGGCCACGCTGGTGCGCGTGGCAGCCGCCTTCGTCGTTTCCATGTTCATCGGCACGGCGATCGGGCTGGCGCTGGGCCGCTTCAAGACAGCGGACAAGTTCTTCGACGCTTGGCTGATCCTCTTTCTCAATCTGCCGGCGCTCGTCACGATTACGCTTTGCTACATCTGGTTCGGTCTGACCGACATCGCCGCGATCACCGCCGTCGCGCTCAACAAAATTCCGAATGTCGCCGTGAACATGCGGGAAGGCGCGCGCAGCCTTTCGCGAGATCTCGACGAGATGGCGAAGATCTACAAATTCGGACCCTGGAAAACGCTTCGCCACGTGATCCTGCCGCAGCTCGCTCCGTTTTTCGCGGCGGCGGCGCGTTCGGGGCTTTCGCTCGTTTGGAAGATCGTTCTCGTCGTCGAAGCCTTCGGGCGATCGAGCGGCGTCGGCTATCGCTTGAGCATCGCTTTCCAGGAGTTCGACGTGAGCACGATTTTGGCCTATGCACTGGCGTTCATCCTCATCGTGCAGGCGATCGAATTTCTCGTGTTGCAACCGTTGCAGGCACGGGTGAATGCATGGCGTCGCTAAACGGTGCAAACGGCGCACGTCCGATCAGCGTATCGGTTCGCCGCAAAATTTTTCCGCCCGTCGGCGACCGCGAAGCTCAACTGGTGCTGAAGGACATCTCGTTCGATGTCGCTCCGCGTTCGTTTTTGGTCATTACAGGGCCTTCGGGATGCGGGAAATCGACGTTGCTCAACATCATCGCGGGGCTCGACCCGGATTACGAGGGGAGCGTCAATCTCGGGCCCGCGGCGGACCGCCTGGCTTTCATCTTTCAGACGCCGCGCCTTTTGCCCTGGCGGACAGTTTACGAAAACATCGCTCTCGCGCTTCCGAGCGATGATCCGAAGCAATCGCGGATTGCGGGCATGCTGGAACGCGTGGGGCTCGGCCAGGCGATGAATGCCTATCCCGAGCGGCTGTCGCTCGGCATGCAACGCCGTGCGGCGCTGGCGCGGGGTTTCATATTGGAGCCCGAAATCCTGCTGATGGACGAACCGTTCGTCTCGCTCGACGAACAGACGGCCGCAAGCCTTCGCGACCTGCTGATGGAGCTGTGGCATAGCCATCCGACGACGGTAATTTTCGTTACCCATGACCGGACCGAGGCAATTCAGCTCGGAACGCGCATCTTGCGCTTGGCGCCCGGAAAGGCGAGTGTCGTCCAGGATGTGAGCATCGACCTGACCGAGGCGCAGCGCCATGACCGTGCTGCCGTGCTTGCGGAACAGAATCGCATCTTCGCCGCTTAAGGCGGCCGACGGCGGATCAATCTCGGAATGAAGGCATGATCGAAGGTTTGAGACGAGGCAAGCCCGCCTTTCTCGCCAGCGTTACGGACGCGAACGAGGCGGAGATCGTGCTCGCAGGCGGTGCCGATATCATCGACTGCAAGGATCCGGCAGCCGGTGCACTCGGCGCGCTGCCGCTCGCGACCGTTCGCGATATCGTCAGTCGCGTTGACAGGCGTGCGTCGGTTAGCGCGACTATCGGCGATTTGCCGTCCGACCCCGCGGTCATGAGTGCGGCGGCGATCGCGATGGCGCAAACGGGCGTGGACGTCGTGAAGATCGGGTTTTTCGGAGAGGAAGATCCGCGCACCGCAATCTCGGCACTTGGTAGCGCGTGTTCGCGCACGACCAAACTCGTCGCCGTTCTGATGGCGGACCAGGCTCCAGACTTTACTGTTCTCGAGGCGCTTCGAGCCGCTCGCTTCGCCGGCGTCATGCTGGACACGGCCGACAAGTCGGCCGGCAGCCTGACGACGGTTCTGTCTCTTCGGCAATTGGGCGAATTTCTCCGCATTGCGCGCGCAAACGATTTGTTTGCGGGGCTCGCGGGATCGCTCCGTGAAGGCGACATCGCCGTGCTCACACCTCTCGAACCGGATATGCTGGGATTTCGCGGCGCGCTTTGCACGGCCGGCCGCAAAGGCGCCATTGAAGCCGATCGCGTAATTGCGGTACGTCGCGCAATGGATAACGCACGATTCGCAAATGTAGCGCCGGGGACGTCAGTCGCATGAATGACAAGAAGAAGCCTGCAAAGGCCAATGAGAAGCAATCAGAAGTGCGTGAGCTTGCGGATACGATTTTTGTTCGTGACTTCATCGTCGATTGCAACGTCGGCGTCTACGCGGAAGAGCAGGGTGTGACGCAGAAAGTCCGCTTTACCGTCGAAGCACGATTGCAAAAGGATGTGTTCAGTATCGAAGACGAGATGACCGAAGTGCCCTCTTATGCGGACATCATCGACATTATCGTCGCGCTCGCGCGTGGCGGGCACATCAAGCTTGTGGAGACGTTCGCGGAGAAAATTGCCGCGCAGGTTCTCGCCGACAAGCGCATCGCGGCTGTTCGCATCGTCCTCGAGAAGCTGGAGCGCGGCCCGCTGCGCGGTGTCGAGATCATCCGTCCGCCTTCAAAGGCCGCGGCGCGCGAGTTCGGTCGTGGCTGAGCACCGCCTGACCGAGGTAAGCCCACTCGTCGTCAAGGTCGGCGGAAGCCTCTCCAAAACCGGCCGCCTCGGTGGCGCATTGAAGATGCTCACCGCGGCGCAGATCCCGATCGTAATCGTGCCCGGCGGCGGCCCGTTCGCGGATGCCGTGCGCAGCTTGCAGCGCGAGATGAGCTTTGACGATGCGGTGGCGCACCGGCTCGCCATGCTCGCAATGGAGCAGATGGCGGAATGGATGGTCGGTCAACATCCGGGCCTGAAAGTCGCGCACACGATCGACGAAATCTCCGATTGCATCATGGATGGTCAGATCCCCGTCTGGGCGCCGCTTCACATGATGGGCGAAGACGAGGCAATTCCAGCGAGCTGGTCCATCACTTCGGAC
>JAEWCT010000337.1 GCA_023390485.1 Pseudomonadota bacterium | reverse complement strand
GTGACGCCGATCCCGCACAACGGCTGCCGGCCGCGCAAGCGCCGCCGCGTCTAAACGAGATTTTGCACGCGCCGGGACCGCTCGGCGCGGCTCTATTTGTAAGTTACCGCCAAGAGATTCCGCGGCCCGCTCCCCCGTCCGCGCTAAACTAGACGAGGTTTCTCGTGAACGTTCTCCAGAAGAACTGGCAAGACCTGATCAAGCCTTCGAAGCTTGAGATTCAGTCCGGCCGCGATCGCTCGCGCATCGCGACCGTTGTGGCAGAACCCCTCGAACGCGGCTTCGGCATGACGCTCGGCAACGCGCTGCGCCGCGTGCTGCTATCGTCGCTCCAGGGCGCCGCCATCAAGACGGTCCAGATCGACGGCGTGCTGCATGAGTTCTCGTCCGTCCCCGGCGTCCGCGAGGACGTGACGAACATCATTCTCAACATCAAGGAAATTGCGCTTCGCATCCATTCGGAAGGCGTGAAGCGCATGGTGCTGAAGAAAGAAGGCGCAGGCCCCGTTACGGCCGGCGACATCGAAGCATCCTCCGAAGTCGAAGTGCTGAACCCCGATCACGTGATCTGCCACCTCGACCAGGGCGCGGCGATCCGCATGGAGTTCACGTCCGACATCGGCAAGGGCTACGTCGCCTCCGACCGCAACCGTCCTGAGGACGCGCCGATCGGGCTTATCCCGGTCGACAGCCTCTATTCGCCGGTCAAGAAGGTTTCCTACAAGGTCGAGAATACGCGCGAAGGCCAGATCCTCGATTACGACAAGCTGACGATGGTCGTCGAAACGGACGGCTCGATCCGTCCCGAGGACGCGGTCGCTCTCGCTGCCCGTATTCTCCAGGATCAGCTCGCCGTCTTCATCAACTTCGAAGAGCCGAAGAAGGCCCAGGAAGAGCAGCGTCATCCGGAGCTCGCGTTCAACGCCGCGCTCCTCAAGAAGGTCGACGAGCTCGAGCTTTCGGTTCGCTCTGCGAACTGCCTCAAGAACGATAACATCGTCTACATCGGCGATCTCATTCAGAAGACCGAAGCCGAGATGCTTCGCACGCCGAACTTCGGCCGCAAGTCGCTGAACGAGATCAAGGAAGTTCTGGCGACGATGGGTCTTCACCTCGGCATGGAAGTGCCGAACTGGCCGCCGGATAATATCGACGAGCTGGCGAAGCGCTTCGAAGACCAGTACTGAGAATTTCGGCCGGCTTGCTTCTCGCGGGCCGGCTGTAACGATCCGGATAGCTCAACAGCACCGGAAAATGTGACGGCGAAGGTGAGGCCATAGAACCTCCCGCGCCGAACCGGATGGCGAAGGCCAACGGTCAATACAAGCCTTGCGGCATGTGCCGCGGGCCAACAATGTAAGGATGAAGACACTATGCGACACAAGAAGCTTGGCCGCCGTTTCGGCCGCCACGTCGGCCACCGTCAGGCAATGTTCTCGAACATGGCCGCAGCCCTCATCAAGCACGAGCAGATCATCACCACGCTGCCGAAGGCGAAAGACCTGAAGCGCGTTGTCGACAAGTACATTACGCTCGCAAAGCGCGGCGACTTGAATTCCCGCCGCCTGGCGATCGCCCGCCTCCGCGACGAAGACATGGTCAAGAAGCTCTTTGACGTGCTTGGACCGCGCTACAAGACCCGCAACGGTGGTTATACGCGCGTGCTGAAAGCCGGCTTCCGCTACGGCGACAATTCTCCGCGCGCCGTGATCGAACTCGTCGATCGCGATGAGAGCGTGAAGGGCGCCGAAGACAAGGCCCGCCACGAAGCGAACCTTGCTGAGCAGGCAGCTTCGAACTGAGCCTCATAAGCCGCGAGCGTCCGTCTCGCAGGCTTCGTCCAATCAAAAAACCCCGACGCTGAAAAGCGCCGGGGTTTTGCTTTGAGAGCCTTGGCGCGATCGGATAGCAGGCGCGGGATGTGTTCTGCAGGCGATACGCGTGAAAATTGGCCCTCTTCAGCCGGGGGGAGACTAATTCCCTAGCTGTTACAGCCGTGTGACGCTTGGCAGGGCGATCGCCAATACCTTGAAATTGCTGAGACGCCAGCTGTTTGTTGCCGATCGGACATTGCCTTGGGCAAGCGTTCCGATGACTATCCGATCGATCGGAGCGCACGGGGCGCACCGGTGACCGATAGGTGGTTCACCAGATGGCATCACATCCACCCGTCGTCGTCACGGGCGCCTCCGGGCTCATCGCCAAGCACACGATCGCCGAATTCCTGCATCGCGGTTTCGCCGTGCGGGGCACGCTGCGGAGCATGGAGAAGGCTGAGGAGGTCCGTCGCGCCGTCGCCGCGCTCGGCGGCGATGCCGACAAAGTCTCGTTTATCGTCGCCGACCTGTCGAGCGACGGCGGCTGGAACGAAGCCGTCGCCGGTAGTCAGATCGTCATCCACACCGCGTCGCCATTTCCCATCGCTCAGCCGGATGATCCGGAAGAAGTGATAGCCCCCGCGCGCGACGGAACCTTGCGCGTCCTCCGGTCCGCAACGGCCGCGGCGGTTGCACGCGTCGTCCTGACCTCGTCGACGGTCGCCATCTTCTATCCGAGCGGCGTCGCCAAGGGCCACGTGTATTCCGAAGACGATTTTTCGGACGAAACGCGCAGCGACCTGACGCCCTACATCAAGTCGAAGACAATCGCCGAAAAGACCGCCTGGGATTTTATCGAGTCGACTCCCGGCGCCCCCCAACTTGCCGTCATCAACCCGAGCTTCGTGCAAGGTCCGGCCCTCGATGGTGATCTTTCAACATCGCATGAACTCTATCGCGTCATGGCGCGCGGCACTTACCCGGCCGTCCCAAAAGTCAGCTTCCCAGTCGCGGACGTTCGCGATGTCGCCGCCGCGCACGTCGAAGCCGCACTTATGCCGCAGGCGGCTGGAAACCGCTATCTGATCGGAGAAGGCGTCCTCAGCCTCTATGATCTCGGTCAGATCCTGGCGCGCGAGTTGCCGGACCTTCGCTCCAAGGTTCCCAAGTTCGAGCTTCCCGATGCCGCCGTAAGGGCCCTGGCGCTCGTCGATAAGAAGATGCGGACAATCCTCCCGGAACTCGGCGAGAAGAAAGATTACACGAATTTAAGGGCGAAGACGGATCTCGGCCTCGAATTCCGGCCCGCCGATGCGGCTGCGACAGCCGCGATCCGGTCGTTGCGAGGGCTTGGGTTAATCTAGCCGCTTCCCGAACATATTTCTTCCGTCCGATTCGACTTGATTGAGCCCGTTCGATATTTGAACGGCACCATGTTCCCACCTGGAAGAGCTCATCGATGAAATTGAAGAACGTCGTCATGGTTTGCGCCGCAGCCATTGCGGGCTTGAGCGTTGCGCCGAAGCTCTTCAGTCCGGCGGAAGTCTCCTTCGCGCAGGAGAAGCTCCCGCCGCCCTCGCGCGAGGCCACGCAGTATTCGTTCGCCCCGATCGTGAAGAAGGCCGCGCCTGCCGTCGTTAACGTCTACGTACGAACACGCGTTCAGACATTCGACTCTCCGTTCGCCAACGATCCGTTTTTCCGCCAGTTCTTTGGCCGGGCGCTCGGCCGCCCGTCGGAACGGGTGATGAGCTCGCTCGGCTCGGGCGTCATCGTCAGTCCCGACGGCTTGATCGTAACAAACACCCACGTGATCAAAGGCGGCGGCGATACAGCGATCCGCGTCGCGCTGTCGGACAAGCGCGAATTCGACGCGAAGGTCATCGCGCAGGATGAAAAGGCCGACATTGCCGTACTGAAAATCGACGGTGCGGGCGCGGAGAGTTTTCCCTATCTGCGGTTCGACGACTCCGACAGCCTCGAGGTCGGCGACCTCGTGCTCGCCATCGGCAATCCGTTCGGCGTCGGCCAGACCGTAACGAGCGGCATCGTCTCGGCTTTGTCGCGCTCCGAGGTTGGACAATCCGACAGCCAGGTCTTCATTCAGACAGATGCTGCGATCAACCCTGGCAACTCCGGTGGCGCGCTCGTCGATATGACCGGCCGTCTCGTCGGCATCAACACGATGATCTACTCGCAGTCCGGCGGCTCCGTCGGCATCGGCTTCGCAATTCCGTCGAACCTCGTTCGTATCTATGCTGAGAGCGCAGCCGGCGGACGGAAAGTTGAAAGGCCCTGGATCGGCGCCAAGCTCGAAGCCATGTCGCACGATATCGCGGAAGGCCTCGGCCTCAACCGTGTATCAGGCGCAGTCGTAACCCGCCTTTACGACAAGGGACCGGCGGCGGCCGCGGGCCTCCAGGCGGGCGATGTCATCACCCAAGTCGATGGCGTCGAAGTGATCGACGCGCGCGCTGTCTACTATCGCTTGACGACGAAAGGCATCGGCCAGAACGTCCGTTTGACCGTTCTTCGCAGCAATAAGCCGGTCGATGTCAATCTGCCCCTCGTCGGCGCGCCGAAGCCCGGCAAAGACGATGCGAAGAATCTGTCGGGCAATCATCCCCTCGACGGCGCGAGAATTTCGAACATCCTGCCGTCGGTCGCCGATGAATACGGCTTGGATCA
>JAEWCT010000322.1 GCA_023390485.1 Pseudomonadota bacterium | reverse complement strand
GGCGTCGATGCTCTTGTCGCGCAGGCACGAGCCATTGAAGGCGTCGTAGCGGCGTTGAACCTCAAGGTGAAAATCGAGGGTTCCGACAGCCTCGACGATCCGGATAAGGTCGCCAAGGCGAAGTAGTTGGATTATCCAAGCACCAAAACCGCCGCCTTCGATGAGGTTTTCGCATGGTGACACGCAGAGACCTCATTGCCGGCGCGGCGGCATTTTCAGGAAGCGCAGCGGCGGGTTTTCTCGCTGTTGGACGCAGGGTCGAAGCGGGCGCCGGCGATCCACAGGAGGTCATCGCGCGGCCTATTGCAGACGGCGTCAAAGCGGTCACCTTCGATCTTGCCGAACGGCCGACGGCGCTGCCGTGCTTCGATGGCAAAACATTGCCGTTATGGACGTTCGAGGCCGGCGCGACGTTTCCGATCGTGCGGATGAAGCTCGGCGAGCGGTTCGATACGGTCTTCAACAACAATCTGCCGATGGCAGGCGAGGTCGCGTCGATCCACTGGCACGGCCTCCGAATTCCGAACGATCAAGACGGCGTCCCCTACATGACGCAGCAGCCGATCGCCCAGGGGGCGGAAGGCCGTTATTCCTTCGTGCCGCCGGATACGGGCTCGTTTTTCTTCCATACGCACTGCAACTCGACGGAGCATTTCGGGCGCGGGTTGATTGGTGTGCTGATTGTGGAGGGTGACGAAGTTTCGCGGCCTGACGACGAAGTCGTCCTCTTGATGAAAGACTGGCGCATCGGCCCGGATGGCACATTCCTGCCGTTTACGACGGACGAAGGCGCGGCGCGGGGCGGTACGCCCGGGCCCGTTCGTTCCGTCAATGGCGAGAAATCGCCCGTCATTACCGTTCCGTCGTCGGCCGATATTCGTATTCGTTTCTACAATCTCGATCCGACGCGCATTTCCGAAATCGGCTTCGAGAATGCCAGCGCGGCGATCATCGCGGTCGATGGCAACGGCATTCCGCCAATGTCGTTTGAATCCTGGCGGATGGGCACGGGCATGCGCCTCGACGTCCTTCTGCGTACGGCGGCGCCGGGAGAATCGGTGAAGCTCTTCGACTATTTTTCGAAAGAGCCGTACGTGCTCGCAGAATTCAAGTCGGAAGGTCCGCCGAAACGCACTAAGCCGTTTGAGGCGACGCCGCTGAAGGTCATGCCGTTCGCCAAGCTCGACGAAGCTTCGGCGCAGCGGATGCCTATTGAATTCTCCGCGACGCCTACGGGCGCCTCGATTGCTGCGACGAGTGCCGTTTCAGACATTCAGATCGGCCCGCTCTGTCTCTCAAAACGGACGTTCTGGGCCATCAACAAGCAGGCCTGGCCCGGACACGATCATAAGGATCTCGGGCCGCCGTTCGCGGTTCTGAAGTCCGGTAACAGCTACGTCTTCGAATTGAAGAACACGACGCCGCGGTCGCATCCGATCCATATTCACGGGCACACTTTCGAAGTATTGAGTTCGAGCCTGCGGCATATCCCGCGCGTTCGCTGCGATACGGTGCTGCTGCTTCCCAACGAGCGTATCGAGGTTGGCCTCGTCGCTGGCCAACCTGGAAAATGGATGTTCCATTGCCATATTCTCGAACATCAAGAAGCCGGCATGATGGGATATATCGAGGTCGTGTGAACGGCTGGCTGCGCGTCGCCATTGCACTGCTATTCGTCGCCGTCGCACCCGAAAATATGCTGCGAGCGGATCAACTCGACGCGGCGGTCGGGAAAGCGCTCTTCGACCGCCAATGGATCCCTGCGCCGGCTTCTACGAAGGCTACCGACGGGCTCGGGCCGCTCTTCTCGTCGCGCTCCTGCACCGGCTGCCATTCGCGCGGTGCGGGCGCGCATGTCGTTACCCGTGACGATGGCCAGGCCGATATCGCCGGCGCGGTCGTGCGCTTCGGAAAGGGTGACGGAACGACCGATCCTTTTTACGGCCTGCAACTGCAGACCGATGCGGTGCCCACGTTGTTGCCTGAAGGGCAGGCGCGCTTTCTTCCGGGTCTCAAATACAACCTGACAGGTCCTGCACTCGCTGATGGCGCGCACGCGGGCGTTCGGCTCGCGCCTCCGCTGTTTGGGCGGGCGGCGTTCGATGACGTTTCGGACGAAGAAATTCTAAAGCGTGCCGATCCGGGCGATCGCAACTCGGACGGCATCAAAGGACGCGCAAACGTCACCGCGCAGGGGATCGGGCGCTACGGCTGGAAAGCGGCGCATGTGACGTTGGACGATCAGGTCGCGCATGCCTTCGCAATCGATATCGGAATGTCCAGCCCGAAAATGCCATTCCCTTACGGCGACTGCACGAAGTTCGAGTCGGCGTGCCTCACTCTGCCGAACGGCGAGAGCCCGGAATTCGACGGGCGCGAGATTTCCTCGGCGATGCTCGGGTACGTCGACAGCTATCTCAAAACGCTGCGCGCGGCATCGGATGCGGCGAATTCCCCCGGCGCTGCCGTCTTTGGCGCCATCGGATGCGCCAGTTGCCACGTGCCGACGTTAGCCA
>JAEWCT010000296.1 GCA_023390485.1 Pseudomonadota bacterium | reverse complement strand
GGCAGACCGGCTCGGGCACGCAGAGCAACATGAACCTCAACGAGGTGATCGCCAACCGCGCCAACGAACTGCTCGGCTTCGAGCTCGGCGCCAAGAAACCGGTGCATCCCAACGACCACGTCAACATGAGCCAGTCGTCGAACGACTCGTTTCCGACGGCGATGCACATCGCGGCGGCGCAAGGAATTTTCGGCAAGCTGATTCCCGCGCTGAGCGAACTGCATCGCGAGCTGCGCCGGAAGGAGAAGGCGTTCGCGAAGATCGTCAAGATCGGCCGCACCCACACCCAGGACGCGACGCCGCTGACGCTGGGCCAGGAATTCTCCGGCTATGCCGCGCAGGTCGAGAGCGGCATCGCGCGGCTGCGCACAGCCGCGAAGGATCTGTTGCCGCTGGCGCAAGGCGGCACAGCGGTCGGCACCGGTCTCAACTCCAAGCCGCGCTTTGCGCGACTGTTCGCCAGGCACGTTGCCAAGATCACGAAGCTGCCGTTCACCAGCGCGCCGAACAAGTTCGAGGCGCTCGCTTCCAACGACGCCTATGTGCTGGTGCACGGCGCGATCAATTCGGTGGCGACGGGTCTGTTCAAGATCGCCAACGACATCCGCTTCCTCGGCTCCGGCCCGCGCTCCGGCCTCGGCGAACTGGTGCTGCCGGAGAACGAGCCCGGCTCCTCGATCATGCCTGGTAAGGTTAACCCGACGCAATGCGAGGCGATGACGATGGTATGCACTTACGTCTTCGGCAACGAAACCGCCGTCACCATCGCGGGCAGCCAGGGGCATTTCGAGCTTAATGTATACAAGCCAGTGTTAGCCTATTGCATGATGAGTTCCGTCCAACTGCTGTCGGACGTTATCAGCTCCTTCACCGAGCATTGCGTGGTCGGGATCCGCGCCGACGAGAAGCGCATCGGCGAATTGATGCAGCGATCATTGATGCTCGTCACTGCGCTTGCGCCGAAGATCGGATACGACAACGCGGCGAAAGTCGCGAAAGCAGCCCACGCGCGTGGCACCACGCTCAAGGAAGAGGCGCTACGGCTCGGCTATGTATCCGAACGTGAATTCGACTCTCTGGTGCAGCCCAGCAAAATGACACATCCGGGCTGAGCGGAACGCCGTTGCATGATTTTCCCGGGAAAAACCGGTCACCACGTAACGTTGCCGCGTTAACAAAATTAGCGCGGCCTCGCGTGATATAATTATAGACCATAACGCCTAAAGAATGAGATTGGTTGCAACGGGCGTTGCGTTGACGCATGGGACAGCGGCGAAATATATGGTTTTCGCGGGGCGAAGCTGACCTTTTGATGCTATCACTAGGCGCTATATAGGGATTTCGGATGGGCACCTGCTCTGCTTGCGCGCGATTTGGCTGCGCCGATCTCGCCAACAGAGGTTTGCACTTTCGAATTGCCGGATGATGGGGTGGGCATGGGGCACGTGATAAATTTGAACCGAGTGAGAAAACAAGAGCAGCGCAAAGAAGCTGCAAAGCAGGCTGAAACCAACCGCGCGCGATTTGGTCGTACCAAGTCCGAACGGAAAGCGGACGAACTTCGCAAGACGCGCGATGAGAAGCTGCTGGATCAGCATCGTATCGACGGCGGAGACGCGTCATGAAGTCTCCCGTCGTCAAACGTTCGATCGTGGTCGCCGGTCACAAGACCAGCGTCAGCCTCGAAGAGGCGTTCTGGAATGGCATGAAGGAAATCTCAGGCCTGCGGAACATGACGCTGTCGGAACTGGTCGGCGAGATCGACAGCAATCGCCAGCAAGGCAACCTGTCGTCCGCGATCCGACTTTTCGTGCTGGAATATTTCCGTTCGCGCGCAATCGCCGCGACAACGGCCCAGGCACCGGACAACAGGCCGCAAGCCTGATCCGTTGCAAGAAGCCGGTGCCCTGGCACCGGCTTCACCGACAAACCTGAGTGGAGAGCGAAATGGATATCGCCAAGCAAACCGCGCCGCGAAACCTGTCCATTTCGGAAGCTCTCCATGCCTGCCTTTGTCGTCCTGGATTCCATCGCACTTCACACGCCGGACGGCCGCGCGCTGTTCGATGAACTGACGCTCGCGATCGAACGTGAGCGCACCGGCATCGTCGGACGCAACGGCTGCGGCAAATCGACACTACTTCGCCTGATCGCGGGCGAGGTCGAACCGGCAGCGGGATCTGTTCACCGTGCCGGATCGATCGGCATGCTCGCGCAGATTGCCGATGAACGTGCGACGGTCGCAGAAGCTATCGGCGTCGATGGCGAACTCGCGCGGCTGCGCCGGCTCGCGCGTGGCGACGGCACGCTCGAGGACGCCGCCGCAGCCGACTGGACGCTGGAAGCACGACTGCAAACCGCGCTGACGGACGCCTGCCTGCCTGCGCTGTCGCTCGATCGCGCGGTTGCGTCGCTCAGCGGCGGCGAGCGCACGCGCGTCGCGCTGGCGCGCCTGTTGATCGAAGCACCTGACGTGCTGCTGCTGGACGAGCCCACTAACAATCTCGACGCCGACGGCCGCGAGGCAGTGGCGCAATTGCTCCGGCGATGGCGAGGCGGCATCGTGGTTGCGAGCCACGACCGTGCGCTGCTCGAACACGTCGATCGCATCGTCGAACTGACGCCGGTCGGTGTCACGATTTTCGGCGGTGCGTGGCCGGCGTTCGCCGAGCAGCGCGACGCGGCTCGCTCGCGCGCGGCAACCGAGCTGGAGCGGGCGACCGATGCGCTGCGCAGCGCGGAGCGCACGGCGCAGAAGGCGCGCGAAAGAAAGTCGCGCCGCGACAAGGCCGGCCGCGCCTGGCGCGCCAAGGGCATCGAGGACAAGATGTTCATGGACCGTGAAAAGCAGCGCGCCGAGGCGAGCGCCGCCCGCGAAGGTCATCTCGCCGAACGCCTGATCGGCGAGCGTGCGGATGCCTTTGAGGAGGCCCGCGCGCGCGTGGAGATCGTTACGCCGCTGTCGATCGACCTGCCGAAGACCGCCCTCCCCGCCAGCCGCGAGCTCGTCGCCTTCAACGACGTGGCGATGGGGTTTGCCGGCCGTCGACTGTTCGGCCCGCTATCGTTCGAACTGCGCGGCCCCGAGCGCGTTGCAATCGGCGGCGCCAATGGCACGGGCAAGAGCACGCTGCTTCGCCTGATCGCCGGTGCGGCGCAGCAGAGTGCCGGCACAATCCATCGTCGCACCGACCGCATCGCAATGCTCGACCAACACGTCGGCCTGCTCGATTCCAACGCCAGCATTCTGGACAATCTGCGCCGGCTCAATCCGGAATTGTCAGCTAATGAGGCGCATGCCGCCCTGGCGCACTTTGCCTTCCGCAACAGGGCCGCGTTGCAGATCGTGGATGCGCTGAGCGGCGGCGAGCGCCTGCGCGCAGGGCTGGCGTGCGTGTTCGCGCGACCGCAGCCGCCGCTGCTGTTGCTGCTGGACGAGCCGACCAACCATCTCGACCTCGCCGCGATCGAAGAACTGGAAAGCGCGCTGCGCGACTTCGACGGCGCGCTGGTCGTCGTCAGTCACGACCGCAAGTTCCTGCAGGCAATCGGGATCGCGCGAGAGATCGCGCTCTGACGTGCACGTGGTAGTCTGGATAAACTCGCCGCGGTCGTAAAGCATTGAGGGACGCGCCGTGCGCGCATGGTCAGAACGAGATCTTCAGGCCGCCCGTGCCAAAGAAATCATCGCCGCCCTGACGCGCAAAAGAGCGCGACACATTGGCGGTGAATGATACGTTGCCCCACACCGGCGCGACGATACCGGCGGTCACCCGCCCATACACGTCCTGCGACGCCCCATCGGGGATGTTCCAGTTATTGACGATCAACGGCGTAGATGTCGCGCCGAACTGAACGATGCGGCCGTTGCCGATGAAGTCATCCTCTGCCGTCAGATTGAGATAGGGGTTGATGGTCTGTCCATCGATGGTAAATGGCCCTCGGATCTGCACGCCAACGCTGCCGATCATCGCCTCCTCGGTCTGCCGGCCGACATTAAGCGTCAGCACGGGATCGCCTGACTCCGTGTAGCCGTTTACCTGCGCGCGGGCGTAGGTGAGGCCACCGATCGGACCAAGCTGGATTGATCCGACGTCGAATAGGTAGCCGGTCTTGCCGCCGACCACGAAGGTCAGTCCGTCGGGATTCGAGGTGATGGTGTCGACCACGCCGAGCCGCGTGTTGCGATAGTCCTGGCGACCGATGGTGGCAAGCCCCTGGGCGAAGAAGTGCGCATCCGTCCAGCCGCCGTAGATACCCAACTGATAGGAGTTCGCTTCGGTGGTACCGGCGTTATTGGAAAAATTAGCCTTGGGATTCGAATAGTCGAACGCCGCCCCGATGACGGCGTTGGCGCTGGTGCGGTACTCGAGCCCGATCGTGCCGCCGACGCTATCCAGCCTGAAGCCATCGGAGGCAACTGTCGCCTGCCGGTCGCTGAGGCCGCCATTGCTTTGCATATAGAACGACCATGGACTGACGAGAGGCAGCGGCTGCGCCTTCGTGTACAGTGTTCGTGCGTTGGCCGAATACGCGGCCGCGACCGGTGGCGCATAGTCATAACTCTCGCGGAACAGATCGAGCCTGCCGAACAGCGTAGAGGCGAAGCCCATCGCCGATATCTGGGCGATGTCTCCCTGCGGAGCAATCGTGAGCGGGGCATTGAGCCGGTTGACGATATATTGGCCGAGCACGGCAAAGCCGTGCGATGTCAAATGAAGGTTGTCAACATAGAACAGAAACTGGTTCTGCAGCGCAGGATTACCGATGCACGCCAGTGTACATGCACCCGCGCTTGCAAAACCGTAGCGTCCGGGGTTGGCCTCGACGAGGCTTTCGAGCAAGTGGGTGTC
Source organism: Pseudomonadota bacterium (assembly GCA_023390485.1). Lineage (GTDB taxonomy): Bacteria > Pseudomonadota > Alphaproteobacteria > Rhizobiales > Hyphomicrobiaceae > Hyphomicrobium_B. The sequence continues at coordinate 25 of JAEWCT010000296.1, read as the reverse complement.
GATGACTTCGACCCGGACGCCCGAG